>CBDUYG010000041.1:0-13683 GCA_965371385.1 uncultured Myxococcales bacterium
CATTCGGTCGTGAGGGAAAGGTATGGATCGAGGCAGGGATCGTTCTTCGTGGCGGTGTGACCTCGCTCGCGGCTAGCCGCTGAGCGCCTCGAAGGCCCGCCTGCGATTGCTGGCGACCGCGATCCCGCGGGCGTACTCTCCGATCCCTTCAGCTACCCGAGCCGGCCCGGATCGGGCCGCCTGACCCCGCTCGAGCCTGTCGCAAGGAAGCGAGATGTCTCCCGCCACGCCGCGGATCGATCCAGCCGATCCAACCCATGAAAATGGAAGTGAGCCGAGCCGCGACTGGCGCGAGATCCTCTGGGATTTGCGCGTGCTCTGGGGGGTGGCTGCGCTCCTCATCGCCCTGGACATCGTGTCGCGCCCGCTCGTCTTCAACGGGGAGCCGACCTCGCTCGCGCCGCTCGAGAGCTACGCGGGCCGGCCCGAGCGCGCGAACGTCCTGGTGCTGGGATCCAGTCGCTTCCGAAAGGTCCGGCCCGATCGAGTGGCAGCCGCTGGCGACGAGGGTGTCAGCGTACGGGTCCTGGCGTTCAACGGGGGCGGGCTCGAAGGTCAGCGCGCCGCGGTCGAGCGATTTCTTCCGCCCGAGGTTCTCGCCGACACGGACCTTCTGCTGATCGGCGTCTCACCGGGAGAATCGAACGATGCCTTCTACAACCCCATTCTTGCCGCCAGGATCTGGGACTGGGGGGACTTCGCTCGTGAGGTGGCCACGAGTGGCTTCAACGGGCTCACGAGGGGCTTTCTTTTTCAACATTTTCCCCTGGGCTACTCGGCCCTTGCCCACGGCAGGTCCGCCACCCTGGCGCGCATCGAGCTGCGCGGGATCGGGATGCGGCTGATGGCGAGTCTGGGTCTGATGAAGGCCGGGTCGGACGGGGGTGGTGAGCTCGAGCCCGGGCGCGAGCCGGGCTCGGCAATCGAGGTGATGGGATCGGACGCGCGTCGGGCGGAAAGCGAAATCACGGGACTCGACCAGATCGAGTCTCCGGCGGGGATGTTGCGCGACTATCGGGTCGGTGGCCGTCAGCTGGACGCTCTCCGGCGGCTCGTCGCGTATCTCGATTCGAACGATGTGAGCGCTGCCCTCGTGCACGCCCCGGATTCCGAGTGGTATCGCCGCGGGTACTGGCCGGGTGTGGAGGAGCAGTACGTTCGGGCTCTGCGAGAGGTCGGGGAGGAGCTCGACCTGGCCGTCTTCGTGCTCGATGCGAGGCGGCATGGTCTCAGCGATCGAGACTTCTTCCGGCAGGACGGAACCTACGACGGATACCACCTCGCCACCGACGAAGGGCTCGACAGCTTCTCGACGAGCCTCGGACGAGAGGTCGTGGGGCCGATCATGCGCGAGAGACGCGCAGGTCGGCGGCCGGGAAGCGATCTCAGCCGCTTCGAGCTCGATTGACATCGCCTCGGACCCATGTGGGACGGTACAGTTGGACACTGAAGCATGATCTTCTCGCAGGTTGAGTACTTCCTCTTCTTCGGGGTCGTCTTCACGCTCTACTGGGCACTGCCCCGGCGCGCGAAGCTGCCCCTGCTCCTGCTCGCGAGCCTGCTCTTCTACGCCAGCTGGAACGCGAAGTACCTCCTGCTGATCCTCGGCAGCACGGGGCTCGACTACGTGGCGGGGATCCGGGTGGCGGCGAGCACGGATCCCCGGGTTCGCAAGCGCTGGCTGGTCGCCAGCCTGACCGGGAACCTCGGTTGCCTCGGCATCTTCAAGTACTACGGATTTTTCGCCGAGAGTGTCGCAGAGCTGCTCGGCACGTTCGGCCTGAACGTCCACATGACGACTCTCGACGTTCTGCTCCCGGTCGGAATCTCGTTCTACACCTTTCAATCGATGAGCTATACGATCGACATCTACCGGGGCGATCGCGAGCCCGAGCGCAGTCTCCCCCTCTTCGCGACCTACGTCGCCTTCTTTCCCCAGCTGGTTGCGGGCCCCATCGTGCGCTCCCAGGAGCTCATCCCCCAGCTGAAGAATCCACCACCGCTCACGGTCGAGAAGGTGAAGCGCGGCGGCAAGCTCTTCTTCTGGGGGCTCTTCAAGAAGATCATCTTCGCCGACTTCGTGGCGGTAAAATGCGTCGACCTCGTCTTTGCAGACCCGGGCGCCTTCAATACTCCGACGCTCTGGCTCGCCGCGCTGGGCTATTCCCTGCAGATCTACGCCGACTTCTCCGGTTATACCGACATGGCTCGGGGCTCCGCGCTATTGCTGGGCTACGAGCTCCCGATCAACTTCGTGACGCCCTTTCGCTCGCGCAGCCTCAGCGAGTTCTGGCGACGCTGGCACATATCGCTCTCGAGCTGGCTGCGCGATTACCTCTACATCTCCCTGGGCGGTAATCGCGCCGGGAGCTGGGCGACCTACCGCAACCTGATGATCACGATGCTGCTGGGCGGGCTGTGGCATGGCGCGGCGTGGACCTTCGTCGCCTGGGGCTTTCTGCACGGGGCCGGCCTCGGGCTGCATCGCTTCTGGTCGCGCAGCTTCGCGATCGGGGAAGCCTGGGATCGTCGCCGCGAGGGAGCGCTCTACGGCGCCGCCGCGGGCCTGGTCACCTTTCTCTTCGTTTGCCTCTGCTTCGTGATCTTTCGCGCTGCGACATTCGCCGATGCGGCTACGATCATCAGCGGGATGTTCATTCCGACCGGGGGCCGACAGCTCATCCACATCGCGGTGCTCGGCTTCGTGGGCCTCTTCGCGGCGGGAACCCTGATCGGTCCCGCCATCGACCTCGAGAAGGTCTACTACGCCATTCCCTGGCCGTTGCGCTCGCTGGGGTACATCCTCGCGATGTTTTTCCTCGCCACCTTCAAGCCGACTTCGGGCGTCCCCTTCGTCTACTTCCAGTTCTGATCCCGCTCCGACCCCTACTCCGGGCCTTCCGCGAGCCAATCGCGCGGCCGCAGGAAGTCGGAGTAGAGCTCGGCCTCCGGGGAGCCCGGCTCGGGGGTCCAGTCGTATCGCCAGCTCACCAGGGGCGGGAGGGAGGCCAGAACCGACTCGGTGCGTGCCCCGGCCTGAAGCCCGAAGCGGGTGCCCCGGTCGTAGAGCAGGTTGAATTCGACGTAGCGACCCCGGCGGTAGAGCTGAAAGTCGCGCTCGCGTTCGCCATGGGAGGTGTCCCGGCGGCGTTCGAGGATCGGGAGGTAGGCCGGCAGGAAGGCGCCTGCGATATCACGCCAGAGGGCGTGGGAGTGCTCGAATCCCCCTTCGCACAGATCGTCGAAGAAGACTCCGCCGATGCCCCGGGGCTCCTCGCGATGGGGCAGGAAGAAGTACTCGTCGCACTCCTTCTTCATGCGCGGGTGGATCTCGCTTCCATGGGGCAGGCAGGCCTCGTAGGCCGTGCGGTGCCAGTGGACCGCGTCCTCGACGAACCCGTAATAGGGAGTGAGGTCGAAGCCCCCGCCGAACCACCACACCGGCTCGGCTCCCGGGCGGCCCTCGTCGGCGTCCGGCGCTTCCGCGATGAAGAATCGAAAGTTCGCATGGGTGGTGGGGGCGTAGGGATTTCGCGGGTGGACGATCAGGGAGACGGAGACGGCCTGGTACGCGCGGCCGGCGAGCTCGGGCCTGCGCTGGGTCGCGGCGGGGGGCATCTGGCTACCGCTCGTATGTGTGAAGTTGACGGCGGCTCGTTCGAGCACCGGACCGTCCGAGAGAACCCACGGCCGTGAGCGTCCGCCGCCGGGTCGCTCCATTTCGTCTCGCTGGAAACGAGCCTCTCCATCGCAGTCTTCCAGTGCGGCGCAGATGCGTTCCTGAAGCGAGCGCAGCTCGCTGCGCACCGTCGCGATGTAGGGGTGCTCTTGCGCGTGCTTCCTGCTTCGCTCGGTTCCGCCTTCGGTCACGATCCTGCCTCGACTCGAGTCGAGCGGCAGTCTAGCAGCACCGACGTTTCACCGGCTCACGCGCCGGGCGCCTCCGTCTGTGCGATGCTCGAGAGATGGGCCAGCTCCTCATTCTCTTCATCGTGCTGCCCGCGGTCGAGCTCATGTTGCTGATCGAGCTCGGCAAGTGGATCGGCACCCTCGAGACGATCGCCGTGATCGTGATCACGGGAGTCGTAGGGGCAACGATGGCGCGCAGCCAGGGGCTGCGTGTGCTCTCACGGATTCGCGAGGAGACCCAGACCGGCCGCATGCCGACCGGCTCCCTGGTGGACGGCCTCATCATCTTGATCGCCTCCGCGCTGCTCGTGACGCCGGGGGTGCTGACGGATCTCTTCGGCTTCCTGTGCCTCGTACCCGTCTTCCGCGATCTCGTGAAGCGCGAGTTGACCCGGCGATTCGTGAAGGCGGTCGAGGAGAATCGGGTGCAGGTACACGTGCAGGGCGACGTTCGCTTCCAGGGCGCGAGTCGTTCCAGTGCGCCGCCCTTCGCCAGGGGAGACCCGGGCGGAGCGGGGCCGCTGCTCGACGTGGAGCCCGAGCCGTCGGACGATCCATCCGACGGGCGGGATCGAGGGTTCGAGGGTTGAGCTCGGGCTGAATCAGTGCGCCCGCGCGATCCTGCGGTGCTTGAAGGCCTTCGAGACACCATCTCCTTCGGCCTCGCGCCTGGCTCGCTGCTCGGCGTAGAGCTCCCACGAGCCCGTGCAGAATTCGACCCGACCGTCGCCCTCGAAACCGATGATGTGAGTCGCCACACGATCCAGGAAATAACGATCATGGGTGATCACGATCGCGCAGCCGGGGAAGGCCGTCAGCGCTTCCTCGAGTATGCGCAGGGTCATCAGGTCGAGATCATTCGTCGGTTCATCGAGAATGATGAAGTTGGAGGAATGGCGCAGGCTCTTGGCCAGCTGAACCCGGCTGCGCTCGCCCCCGGAGAGGTCCTTCACGAGCGTCTGCTGGATCGTCCCCGAGAAGAGAAAGCGGGCGAGATAGCGCCGCACGTCAAGCTCTTCATTGCCGTACTGGATCATCATCGAGCCGTCCGAGACCTCTTCGAAGACGGTCTTCTCTCCGTTGAGCTCCTGTCGTGTCTGATCGACGAAGCAGAACTTCGTGTTCTGACCGACGTCGACTTCGCCCTCGTCCGGCTCATCCCTGCCGGTGATGAGGTTGACCAGGGTCGTCTTGCCGAGACCGTTGGCGCCCGTGATCCCGACGATCGCGCCCGGGGGCATGTCCCAATCAAGATTCTCGAAGAGCCGCTTCCCATCGTAGGACTTGCCGAGCCCGCGCAGGGAGAGGACCTTGCTGCCGAGGCGCGGGCCGAAGGGGATGCGCAGATCCACCTCCTCGCTGGGCTTGATCTTCTCGGCCTCGGAGACGAGTCGATCGTAGGCCGAGATCCGGGCCTTCGACTTGGTTCGCCGGGCCTGGGGCGTCGAGCGGATCCACTCTAGCTCGCGCGCCACGGTCTTGAGCAGGTTGGCATCGGTGCGGCTCTGGATCTCCTCCTGCTTCTCCTTGGCCTCGAGGAAATCCGAGTAGTTCCCCTCGTACGATTTGATCACACCATTGCCGACCTCGAGCATGCGGTTCGCCACACGATCGAGGAAGTAACGATCATGGGTGACCAGCATGTAGGTGCCGGTGTAGTTGGCCAGGAAATTCTCGAGCCAGGTGATCGTGTCGGCGTCGAGGTGGTTGGTGGGCTCATCGAGGATCAACAGATCAGGGTGCGCGATCAGTTCCTTGCACAGAGAGACTCGCCGCCGCTCACCGCCCGAGAGGACGCGGGTGGACTTCTCCCCCGGCGGCAGGCGCAGCGCCTCCATCGCCATCTCGATCTTGGCGTCGAGCTTGGACGGATCCATCGCGTCGCGATGCTCGAGGATTTCCTGAACTTCCCCTTGCTCCTCGAGCAACGCTTGGGTCTTCTCTTCGTTCTCGTAGATTTCCGGATCTTCCCAGAGCTTCAGGATCTCCTCGTAGCGCGTGATGTAGGCTCGCGTCTCGGCGACCGCCAGCTCGACGTTCTCGCGCACGCTGAGGTCGAGGTCGAGCTCGGGCTCCTGGGGCACGTAGCCCACCGTGGCGCCTTTGGCCGGCGCGCAGACGCCCTCGAACTCGGGGTCGTGGCCCGCGACGATCTTCATCAGCGAAGACTTGCCGGCCCCGTTCACGCCCAGCACGCCGACGCGGTCGCCCGGGTTCAGGCTGAAGGTCACGTCCTTCAGGATGAGGCGATCCCCGAACTTTCGCTTCAGGTGGGTCACGGTCAGGATCGGCTGACCCGGGTTGAGGCCCTTCATGTTTCGCTCCATGACATCGTCGGGGGAAGGTGTTGGTCTTCGGTCGTCGTGAACGTCGACCGGGGATCCGGTTTCGGCAGGGTCGGGGATGGGCCGCCGGGGGCGGCGCCCGATCGCCGAGCCGCTCGGCGTTCCTGTTGCCGAGCCGCCCGATGGGCCTATTAGGTAGCGCGCTTTCGAGGGAATCGCCGCAGCTGGAGACGCGGGTGGCTCCAGCCGGGAAGCGCTTCGTGTTCCTGATTCCACCTCGCGTGCCCGCCCCGGAGGAGGCTCGAGCGGGGCCGGCTTCAGGCGTCGAGCACGGCCTGGATCGAGGTCTTCAGCTCCACCGAGCAGGGCTCCACTGAGGGTGCGAAGCGTCCCATGATGTTCCCATCCCGGCCGATCAGGAATTTTCCGAAGTTCCACTTCACGTCGCCCGATTGCTCGGGGCCGACCTCCGAGCTCGTCAGCCAGGCATAGAGCGGTGCTCGGCCCTCGCCGTTGACCTCGATCTTCGAGAAGAGAGGAAAGCGGACTCCGTATTCGACGACGCAGAACTCCTTGATCTCGGCCTCGCTTCCGGGCTCCTGCTCCAGGAACTGATTGCAGGGAAATGCGAGGATCTCGAGCCCCGTATCCCGAAACTCCTCGTAGAGCCGCTCCAGCCCCTCGTACTGGGGCGTCAGCCCGCACTTCGAGGCGACGTTCACGACCAGGACGGCCTTGTCCTTGAATTCCGCCAGGTGGCGCTCGTTTCCGTCGATGTCGAGCACGGTGAACTCGTGCAGATTGGGCATGGATCTCGGCTCCCTCGTGCCTTCTCCGAATCAGTTTTCTCTCGATCTCGCGATGGGCCGATCGCTCGAACGCACAGGGACGATTTCGGCCCCGCGACCCGTATTCTCGCGGAGCCGTCGGCAGTTGCAAGGGCGATCCGCCGCCCCCGTCGTCAGCACCCCGTCCGGACTGTAATGTCTGACTACGCCGTCCGCGGCGGAGATCCCAGGCCTCGCCGAGAAGCGAGGAGGGATGAGGCAGTGGAGAGCGGAGAGGAAAGCGAGGAGTTCGAACGAGTCGATGGTATTCAGCTCCACGACATTCCTCTTCCTCTTCCTTCCGGTCATCCTGACCCTCTACTTCGCTCTCCGCTCGAGTGAGGCCCGCAATCTCCTGCTCCTGATCGGGAGCCTCTTCTTCTACGCCTGGGGCGAATCCTCCTACGTCCTCGTTCTCGTTTTCTCGGTCGCCCTTAACTTCGTATTCGGGGTGTGGATCGAGCGAAGCCAGGGTCGCCCCTCCCAGGGCTGGATCACCGGGGCCGCCGTTGCCGCCAACCTGCTCCCCCTGGCGTTCTTCAAGTACGCGCACTTCTTCGTCGAGAACCTCAGCGCTTCCCTGGTCGTACTGGGACTCAGGCCGATCGAGCTGGATCCGATCCATCTGCCGATCGGCATCTCCTTCTTTACTTTTCAGGCCATCAGCTACGTCGTCGACGTGAAGCGTCGGGCCAGCCCCGCTCAGCGCAATCCCTTGCGGCTCGGACTCTACATTGCGCTCTTTCCCCAGCTCATCGCGGGGCCGATCGTGCGCTATCGAAGTGTGGCGGACCAACTCGGGAAGCGCGTGGTCGAGCCGGCGGAGATCGTCGAGGGGATTCGCCGCTTCACGATCGGTCTGGCGAAGAAGGTGCTGATCGCGAACAGCCTCGCGAGGCCGGCCGACCAGATCTTTGCGCTCACGAGCGGCGAGCTGCGTCCCGAGGTCGCTTGCCTCGGAATCATCGCGTTTGCGCTCCAGCTCTATTTCGATTTCTCGGGCTATACCGACATGGCGATCGGTTTGGGGCGTATTTTCGGATTCCGATTTCCGGAGAACTTCAACTATCCCTATGTCGCGCGTTCGATCAGCGAGATCTGGCGTCGGTGGCACATCTCGCTCATGACCTGGCTGCGCGACTACATCTACGTCCCGTTGATGGGTCGTTCTCCAACCGAAGGGCGCCACCGCAGCCTCTTCCTGTTCATATTCCTGCTCAGCGGCCTGTGGCACGGTGCGAGCTGGAACTTCGTGATCTGGGGAGCCTTGAACGGGATCTTGCTGATACTCGAGCGAACGGCGTGGGGAGGGGTTCTGGGTCGTAGCTGGAGACCTCTTCAGCATCTCTACACGCTGCTTGCCTGGCTCCTGACCCTGGTGCTCTTTCGCGCCGATACTCTTGCCCACGCAAGCGGTTACTTCGCCTCACTCTTCGGGCTGGCAGAGGTCGGGCCGGCCGCGATTCCATTGGTGGCCTTTTTCGACCGCGAGATCCAACTCGTCCTCGTCGTGGCCATGATCGGCTCGACCCCCTGGATTCCCTGGCTCCGGGCGCGTCTCGAGGGCGACCCGCGTTTCGAATCCGCGAGGCTACGCGCGTTTACCTGGGCCGCGCTCGTCGGCGTGCACGCCCTGCTCCTGGTCGGCTCTGCCATGTCGCTCGCGGCGGGCACCCACAACCCCTTCATCTATTTCCGGTTCTGAAGTCACACGATGCCGAAATCACAGCAGAGTAGAGCGCAATTCATCCGGCCTGGTCGCCGTCAGGCCCAGGCCCTGATCGCCGGATTCATCCTGATGCTCTGGCTTCCGCTCTGGGTGGCCTGGCTGAGCCCCGCTTCGACGGAGTCCGCCCTCGATAATCGGCTCCTCGCGAATCTTCCCCCCTGGCCCCGAAGCGGCTCTGAATGGGCTGCGTATCCAGACGAGCTGGAGCAGACCTGGAACGATCGCCTGGGGCTTCGAACAACCCTCATCCGCAGCCACGCCTGGATCAAGGTGAAGCTTCTGGGAGTCTCGCCCTCCGACAGCATCCTGGTTGGGAAGGAGGGCTGGTTCTACCTCAACGATCCAGAGGCGGTGGCCCAGTATCAGGGAATCGCGGTGCTGAGCGAGGCGCAGCTCGAACGCTGGCGAGTGGTCCTGGAGGAGCGGCGGGCCTGGCTGGCACGCCGGGGGATTCAATACCTCGTCGTCTTCGTCCCCAACAAGCATTCGATCTATCCAGAGTTCATGCCCGAAGTCGTTCCCCGACTCGCAGATGAGGATTCGCTCGAAACACTGAGCGGGTACCTGGCACAGAACTCGGATCTGCCGATCCTCGATCTCTCTGCGATCCTGCGTGAGGCGAAGTCGCGCAGGCGGGTCTATCACCGCACCGATACGCATTGGAATGGCGCTGGAGCTTATCTGGCATACAAGGCCATCCTTCAGGCGCTGAAGGAGGGCGGTCTCGAGCCCCCCGCGTCTCCCCCAGCGTCGGTTCGCCTGGAGCAATACGAGACCAACGGGATCGGCCTCACCAGCCTCGTCGGGTTGAGCCCCTTCTTTCGGGAAGAAAGGATCGACGCCGTGGTGGTTACGCCCAGGGCGAGAATCGAGCCCGAGTTTCGCAAGCGCTACGCGGAGCGGGTGCGGCGCCAGCTTCCCTTCGCCTACGGGATCGACGACCCCGCGCTTCCCAAGGCGGTTGTGTTTCGCGATTCCTTCGCGAACGCGCTCGTTCCCTATCTCTCGGAGAACTTCCAGCGCACGCTCTACGTGTGGGATCGCGACCTGCGGCCCGGGATGGTCGAGGCCGAGAGGCCCGACGTGGTCATCCAACAGATCGCCGAGCGCCTCATCCTGCACGAGCCGGAGAGCATCGAGGCGTCCCGGCGCTGAACGGCCCCTCTCAGATCGGATCGAGTCCCCGGCCGCGAACCAGCCGACGATTTCCAGAGTGGCATCATGGCACGACGCAATCGGGCGAACACTGTGCGACGACTACAGGCCGAGCGCGAGTCGGCTGCGAATCGAAACTACTGGGTGAAGTAGCGAACGCTCGTGACTCGCCCATCCACGAACTCGACGAGCGCCCTGAGGTCCTTGCGCGCTGGAGTTCCGACGCCCACGCCGCCGCCGACACCGCCATATCCGTAGCCGCCGCTGCCACCGCCGACTCCCACGCTGATTCCCGGTCGCGACTTCGTCCAGGCCCAGACCAGGATCTCGCCATGCTCATCGATCTCGATCGTCGTCTCGTTCGGCTTGCCCAGGGTCATGCGCACCATGTCTTCGGTGAACCCGACCTCGACCTGGCCGGCGCGGATGGCGGCCTGATCCTCTGTGCTGTAGCGGTCGAAGAGCTCCTGATCTGCCTTGATTCGCGAGTCCGTGGTCGAGCAGGCGAGGGCGGACAGCGCCAGACACGCCATCAGGGAGAGGCTGAACGAGTTGCTGCGAAGTGAAGTGCTCATTGTCGCTCCTCCAGTCGATCAGTTCGATGAGTCGACCTTCGGCTGATCCTTGACGATTTCGTAGACCTTTTCGAGTAGAAGGGTCGAGTTGTATGGCTTCTGGAGGAAGGCCGCGTCCGGCGGAATCTGCGGCTCGCTGGGGTCCGAGCGAGTCGGATAGCCCGATATCATCAGGACGCCGATTCCCGGTCGCGTCTTGCGCAGCTCACAGGCCAGCTCGATTCCCATCATGCCCGGCATTACCATGTCGGTGATGAGGACGTCGATCTCTCCATCGAATCGGCTCGCGAGCTCGAGAGCACTCAGGCCTCCATCGGCAACATGGACCTCGTGCCCCTCGCCCTCGAAGGTGGTGCGCACCAGGTTGCGAACCGCCTCCTCGTCTTCGGCCACCAGGATGGTGAGCTTGGGGATGGGCTCACCGGCGAGCTCGCTCTGCGGGAGAGCCTTGGGGGCAACTTCCTCGTCGACACAGGGAAAGAAGATGTCGAAGCGCGTGCCGCGACCCGGATTGCTCTCGACCTCGATGCTGCCACCGCTCTGCCGCACGAAGCCGTAGACCATCGCCATGCCGAGTCCCGTTCCCTTGCCGACCTCCTTGGTGGTGAAGAAGGGATCGAAGATGCGGTTCACGACCTCCTCGCTCATCCCTTCCCCGGTGTCGGTGATGCTGAGGCGGACGCAGGGGCCGTCGGCGCCCGACTCCGGCTCGGGCCGCCCTTCGTTTGGAAGCTCGATCGCGGCGGTGCTGATCAGCAGGACACCGCCGTTGGGCGTCGCGTCGCGCGCGTTGATGGCCAGGTTGACGATCGCCTGCTCGAGCTGGCCGGGATCCGCCTCAATTCGGCCCGCTCGTGGATCGAGATCGATCTGGATTTCGATCTGATCGCCGATCAGCCTCTCCAACATCGACTCGATTCCGCTCACGACATCATTGAGATCCAGAACCTCGTCGCGCAACACCTGCTTGCGACTGAAGGCCAGCAGCTTGCGGGTGAGCTCCGCAGCCCGCTGCACTGCGACCTGCACCTGGGTTGCGGCATCCCGCGAGGGCTCGTCGTCGCCGGCCCCATCGAGCAGGATTTCGCTGTAGCCTCCGATCACGGTGAGGAGGTTGTTGAAGTCGTGGGCCACCCCTCCTGCAAGCTGTCCCACCGACTCCATCTTCTGCGCCTGCAGGAGCTGTATCTCGAGGGCTCGGCGCTCGCTCTCGGAGGCGCGCTCCTCGGTAACGTCTTGCGCGAGGCCGTCGACGTGTCGAAGCTTTCCTGCCCGATCGAATTGGGTCCTGGCTTGGATGCGCAGAATGCGCTCCTCGCCGTCGTGCAACACGACGCGGAACTCGTCGTTGAAGTCGCCCTCGCGGGTCAGCCGTTGCTGGGCTTCCATGAAGCGCTCGAGGTCATTCGGGTGGATGAGATTGCCGTCGAGATCCGTTGCGCTTTCGCCCGGCTCGCGGCCCAGCAGGCGATGATAGTGCTCGGAACCCGAGACCTTCCCCGAATCCGAATCCCACGACCAGGCGCCCATCCCCGCAATCTCTTCAGCCTTGGCCAGCATGATCTGATTGCGCTCGAGATCCTCGACGAGCCGCCGGGAAGTCGAGAGGCTGTCGCTCAGTTGGCGCAGTAGGAAGGTCAGCGAGACTACGACGCCGGCGGCCACGATTCCGAATACGAGAACTCGGCTGACCCAGACATCCAACATGGTGGAGGGAGCGACCGACACTGACGGGCCGACGAGCCGACCGTCGACGAAGGCCGCGGCGAAGAGGGTCATGGTGACGACGCTGAGCGCCAGTATTCGGACGCTCGTCCGGAGATCGAAGAGAACCCCGGCGAACGTGATGGCTCCAAAGAGCAGGACGCTTCCCTGGCTCGCGACACCGTTGTTGTAGAGGGCGAGCACCGCGCCGACGTAGATCGTCCCGATCAGGCAGCCTGCGCGGACGCGAAAATCGATTCCTCGCATGACTGCCAGGAAGAGGATGCCACCATACGCCAGGGCCGCGATGATCGAGACGTCGGGGCGATCCACAGACAGGCGCCAGCCGCCGATCAAGGTCGGAGGCGCCCCGAGGATCGCCATCCAGGTGAGGACGCCGTTCAGAACACGCTCGCGCCACTCCAGGCCCATTCCGTCCGAGGGCGCGGTACCTCCCTCATGAGACATCCATCACTCCTGCTGGGTCCACGGCATCGGCGGCGATCCCGGGCCGATACTTCGAGATACTACTCGAGCGGGCAGCGTACCCCATGGATCGGGGCAATACCGACTCATCTCGGGTGCTCGAGAGTGAGCGGGCGAAGGTGGTCTTCTTCTCAGCGCCCTCGCCGGCAACGCCGAGGGAGACCCACCCGTTGGCGGCCGGCCGCTGGATCCAGTGGGAGTTCGAGCGGGTCATGCGTCCCTCCTGAATCGATCGGGATCTTCGCTCACGGGCTTCACTCTATGCTTCGCGGGCTGCTAGACTACGGATCTTCGGCGCGAAGCCGAACGGGAGGAGCTTGGATGGATCCGCACGATTGCGTTTTGTTCAGTGGAGCGGCCAACGGTGCGGAGTCCGCATTTGGCGAGGCCGCCGAGCGGCTCGAAATCGAAGAGGTGAACTTCACCTTCGAGGGGCACAACGACGCCCGCACTCGCGGAATCCGGGTTCTCACCCACAAGGAGCTTCAGCAAGGTGACGTGAGCCTCTCCTACATCAGCAAGCTGATGCACCGCCGCTACAAGAATACTCCGCTCTTCAAGAAGGTGCTCCAGAGCATCTGGCACCAGATCAACAACGGGCAGGAGGTCTACGTCATCGGGAAGATTCTCGAGGACCAGACGGTCAAGGGCGGTACGGGCTGGGGGGCCGAGTTCGCCAAGATCCACAACAAGCCCCTCTACGTCTTCGATCAGGATCAGGATGGTTGGTTCGAATGGACGGGTGACGACTGGAAGGCCGGTGTGAGCCCGACCATCACGCACACGCATTTCACGGGTACGGGAACCCGCTTTATCGGAGACAACGGTCGCAGGGCCATCGACGATCTCTTCTCCCGCTCTTTCAGCTGAGCGCCCGCGGCGCACAAAGCGCCCGCTGGGCATCGAAAGCCTGCGGCGCACTGAATGCCTGCGGCGCATTGAATGCCTGCGGCGCTCAGGGCGCCATTCTCAGCTCGCCTTCGCCGGGTCGATCAACACTCCGGGGTTCATGA
>CBDUYG010000042.1:0-13546 GCA_965371385.1 uncultured Myxococcales bacterium
CGCAGCCGTCGGCGAGGGAATCACCGTCGCTGTCCAGATTGTCGTCACCGCCGGCGCAGACATCACACTCATCACCTACCCCGTCTCCGTCGCCGTCAATCTGACCGGCGTTCGAGACGAAGGGGCAGTTATCTTCGCCCAGGGGCCAGCCATCCGTATCCGAATCATTGGCCTGGCAGGCATCACCGGCTCCGTCTCCATTCACGTCACTCTGATCGGAGTTTGAGTCGAATGGACAATTGTCGCAGAAATAACCCAGGCCATCATTGTCGGGGTCGTATTGCACGGGATTCGCGATGTTCGGGCAGTTGTCGAGACCATCGGGGAAACCGTCTTCGTCGACGTCCCTGCCTTCGCAGGCGTCGCCGAGACTATTCCCATCCAGATCGACCTGGCTCGGATTGATGTCGTTGGGGCAGTTGTCCTCGGCGTCTGGCCAGCCGTCACCATCCGAATCATTGCCCTGGCAGACATCACCGGTCCCGTCACCATTGAGATCCGATTGACTGACGTTGGTCAGACCGGGACAGTTGTCGCAGAGATCGCCGAAGCTGTCGCCGTCCGTGTCGACCTGGGACGGGTTGGAATCCGTCGGGCAGTTGTCCTGGAGGTCGGACCAACCATCGAGATCAACGTCGTTGGCCTGGCAGACGTCACCGGTCCCATCGCCGTCCGCGTCCTCCTGCCCCGGGTTCGCCACGTTCAGGCAGTTTTCGCATGCGTCGCCGAAGGAGTCGCCATCGCTATCCGGTTGGCTCGGATCGTAGTCGGCGGGACACCGATCCTCGCCGTCGTGCCAGCCATCGCCGTCCACATCGTTGGGCTGACAGACGTCACCCGCTCCGTCGCCATTGAGATCCGACTGGCTCGGGTTCGCAACACCCGGGCAGTTGTCATTGACGTCCAGCAGGCCATCGTAATCCATGTCTGCGCAGTTCACTGTCGTGGCCGGATCGGGGACGAAGACCCAAGCCGCCGGCGTGCTGGATCCCTTCAGGGTCTGCTCGACGTGGGCATCCGCGGAATCCTCGACCACGACCGGATCCGAGGCGTAGCTCGTAGGCTCGGGCACGGGACCCGGGCCCGAGAACGTAATCGTCGTCGCTCCGAAGTTGGCAATCTCGTCCATCGGTCCGACCGGCACCGAGCTACAGAAGCTCCCTACGCAGCTGATGTCGCCCCAGGTGCGCCAGTTGTCGATGCCGTTCTGTAGCGTAATGGTATTCCCGTTGAGTGTTCCGATTGCCGAACCCGGAATCAGGGCGCTGCCCGGCACGCCATCCCAGCGGCTATCCAGGGCAATCTCCTGCTCGAGGTTGTTCGTCACAACGGCGGCCGAGCCTCCATCGACGACGAAGTTGCTCAACAAGTAGGCGTAGACGATCTCGGCAGAGCCACCGTCGAGAGGCTGGCCCATCCCGTCATCCTGGTAGCGGATCACCATCGTACCGGGACCGATCAGGAAGGAGCCGTCTCCCGCGGCCAGGGGAGTCTGTGAAATGATGTAGGTCGTGTCGTCGAGGTCATATTCGATTTCGATGAAGCCCGGAGGCTGCGACGGGACACACTCGCACAGATCCCCGACACCGTTTACGTTGCCGTCGGTCTGGGCGGGATTCGCTTCGATCGGACAGTTGTCACAGACATCGCCCGGGCCATCGCCATCCGCGTCCTGCTGGCCTGGATTGAACTCGTCCGGGCAGTTGTCGAGGGCGTTCTCGACCCCATCGCCGTCCGAGTCCGAGCAGGAATTCGACGCATCATTCGGGCAGCCATCGCAGACATCCCCGACACCATCGCCGTCGCCGTCCAGCTGGCCGGCGTTCTTCGCGAGCGGGCAGTTGTCCAGCGAGTTCGCCAGGCCGTCGCCATCGTCGTCCAGGCAGGCATCACCGAGTCCGTCGCCGTTGCCGTCGCCCTGGGTCGGGTTGGCGACGAATGGACAGTTGTCGCAGACGTCGCCGACGCCGTCGCCGTCGACATCTTCCTGACCGTAGTTGTAGTCGGCCACGCAATTGTCGACGGGATCGAAGATTTCGTCTGAGTCGGCATCTTCGCAGATGTCACCCTGACCATTACCGTCGAGGTCTTCCTGGTTCGGGTTGGCAACCTGGAGGCAATTGTCACAAGGATCGCCAACGCCGTCGCCGTCTACGTCGGTCTGCTCCGTATTGTCGTCGGCGGGACAGTTGTCGCAGAAATCAGCGATGGTATCCCCATCCGCGTCCGCCGCGTCGTCACCACCGGCGCAGACATCCACGCCGTCGCAGTTCCCGTCGCCATCACTGTCGTCGAGTGGATCGACGGGGCATGGGTCGCAGATATCGCCCGTCGCGTCGCCGTCGCCGTTCTCCTGCAGCACGTTCGGATCGTCGACGCAGTTGTCCTGGTCATCGTTGACACCATCACCATCGGCGTCGTCGCAAGCATCGCCGGCACCGTTTCCGTTCTGGTCCGCCTGACCCGCATTCGCGTCCAGGGGGCAGTTGTCGCAGACATCACCGGCGGCATCGCCGTCGCCATCCTCCTGGCCTGCGTTCGCGATGCCGGGACAGTTGTCGTCGTAGTTGATCACGCCGTCGCCGTCACCGTCCTCGCAGACATCGCCGATTCCATCGAGGTCGCCGTCGCCCTGACCGGGGTTCGGCTGGGCTTCGCAGTTGTCGCAGGCATCCGGGACACCGTCGGCGTCGGCGTCGGCGCTATCGGGATGGCCCGGACAGACGTCACAGAAGTCGGCCACGGTGTCGGCGTCGCTGTCCGTATTGTCATCGCCTCCCGGACAGACGTCACAGGCATCCGGAGCGCCGTCGCCGTCCGCGTCCGCGCCGTCGTCTCCCGCGAGGCAGATGTCGCAGAGATCCGGCACCCCGTCGCCGTCCCCATCGAGGCGATCGTCTCCGCCCGGGCAGATCTCGCAGAAGTCGGCCGTCGTATCGCCGTCGCTGTCGATATTGTCGTCACCGCCCGGGCATGCGTCGCAGGAGTCGGGGACCCCATCGGTGTCCGTGTCGATTCGATCGTCACCATCCGGGCACACATCGCAGAAGTCTGGAGTCTCATCGCCGTCTGCGTCGTCGCGATCGTCGTGGCCCGGGCATAGATCGCAGAAGTCGGCGGTCGTATCCCCATCGGAGTCAATGCCGTCGTCTCCACCGGCGCACTCATCACATCCGTCCGGAACGCCGTCGCCGTCGAAATCGGCCAGGTCATCCTCACCGACACAGATGTCGCAGAGATCGGGAATCGTGTCACCGTCGAAGTCCTGGGCGTCGTTGAAGTCGGAGCACAGATCGCACGCGTCGGGAACGCCATCGCCATCGTCGTCGACGGCGTCGTCTCCCGCGAGGCAGATGTCGCAGACATCGCCAATGCCGTCACCGTCGCCGTCGGCCTGATCGGGGTTCGCGTCGTCGAGGCAATTGTCGATGTTGAGCGCGACACCATCGCCGTCCGGGTCGACATCCAGCATCGAACCCTCGATGAAGAAGCCATCCTCCGCCTCGACACGAGCACCAATGCCGGGATAATGATCGGTCGCGATCTGCGGAATCGTGCCCCCCATCCCCATTCGGAAGACGGATTCGTTGAAATCGAAGGTAAAGGGTCTGAATCCCTCGGCCCGATTCCGGACCTCGAAGGAGTAGGCGATCGTGATCAGCGCCGGTCCCTCGCCACTGACCACGCCGGCTGCAGGCTGGTCGAAGGGGAAATCGGCGCTGGTCCGGACACCCAGGCTCGCGAGATCCAGATTCCCGCTCTCGAGGGTCGTCAGCCACGCGTTGCGGCGGATCACGGCCGGGGCTTCAGAGATCGTTACGAACCCCATCGTAGAATCGGTGACGTTTGCCGTTCCCTTTCGATTGACGTCGAGGCCGAGCTCCCAATACTCTCCCTCTGCCGCCCCTACCATGATGTCCACCTCGAACTGGAGGGTGGGCAGCAGGAAGGCAATACCGAACACGGCCTCCGTCGCAGCGACTGACCCGAATCGGGTCCTGAACGCGCCCGGGCCGGAGGCGAGAACCTCGGCTTCGGTGCGGTACTGATTCATCCCGTTCGGCTCGTCCGCGGGGAAGTTGAGGGCTTCGACGTCGTAGTACCCGGTTCCCAACCAGTTGATGTCGGGCTCGTTCCCAAAGGAGTCGCCCCAACCTCCGACCGTCGTGTTCACGATCGAGACACCGAGAATCTCGGCTCCAGTCGGGACGAACTCGGAGCAGATGTCGTCCTGGGCCGGGTTGAAGTCGTTC
This sequence comes from uncultured Myxococcales bacterium, assembly GCA_965371385.1. GTDB lineage: Bacteria > Myxococcota_A > UBA9160 > UBA9160 > UBA4427 > CBDUYG01. Next base: position 4,254 of record CBDUYG010000042.1, read on the forward strand.
GGGCAGTTGTCGACATCCTGGGCGACGCCGTCAGCGTCCACGTCCCGAATCTCTCCGTGAAAGAAGAACCCGTCGTTGAAGATGTCCCGACCGCCGACTCCCGGATAATTCGTGGTCTCGATGTTGCCGTTCCAGTCGTTCATCCCCATGCGGAAGCCGGCTTCGTTCATGCAGAAGCAATTGGGCTTGATGCCCTGGGCCCGGGTCTCGGCAGTGAACTCGTAGAAAACGCTGAAAGTGCCCGGCCCCGTCCCGCTCAGGACACCACTGGCCGGTGTCTCGGAGCTTTCGATCGTCTTGTCGGACGAAACCGACGTGATGGTCATCACCAGATCGAGGGAACCGCTATCCAGGGTCGCCGGGGAGCCGTTGAGCCTGAGATTGGCGAGGGCGGGAGTGATGCCCACCCATCCGCCGGCCCAATAGGTGGATGTCAGGCTGCCGCGCCGCACGGCATCGAGACCGATCTCCCAATACTCGTCCGGATCGGCTTCGATCGTGACGCTCACCTCGAACGCGAGGTTCGGTTTGACCCCGGCCAGGGCGTCGAAGCTGGCCTCCGTTCCTACGACGGCGCTGAAGCGCGTATCGAAATCGAGATTCGAGTGCCCACCGCCAATGCTCGAGCGATAGAGGTTCAGCCCGTCCGCGTTGAGCGTGGGGAAGATCCAGCCGTTCATATCGAGGTAGTTGGCGCCCAGATACGAGAACTGAGCACTCCAGCCTCCACTCGTCAGATTCCGGCTGGTGAGTCCGGCGATCTCGGCGGCCGGGCTATCCGCAACGTCCAGCACGAGCAGCATTGGGGCGAGCAGGGAAAGTACGAAGACTCGGGTGGCCTTCGAGATGCGCGCTGCACGAGAACTCATCAGGGATCCTCACCGGGTACGACGTCGGTTCCAGCCACGACTCGACCAGCAGGGATCGACTCACTGCTGATGACTCACACAATATCAAATTCATCGAGATCGTATTATCATCCTACTCGCAGCTGACGGCAATTCATACCCACAAATGCGAGAGACTCGAATTTTCTGTGAAAATGGTTGATCTTGAATGAGCGTAATCGACCGATCTCGGAGGCGCCCAACCGCCACGAGGGAGCGGGTGGCTGCCGGACGGGTCGAACTCGACACGAGAATGAGACACGAAGCGATACATGCCTCTTGAATCAACACGTCCCTGTAACGATCAGTACAGGCGTCGGATGCCCGAGGATGGAGCGGGAGCGTGTCTCAACTGCGTCGACACTCTTCGCTTCCTACAGGGGAGGTCTCGAGAGGCTCAGTCTGCGGGGAGACGCGCGCTCATCCAGGCGCGTCGGATCGCGCCCCTATACCCGGCCGAGCAGTACCAGCATCGACTCGACACCGCCCGAGCTCGCGTAGACGATCGTGCCCGACTCGTCGAGGATGTACACCAGGGGCGGATGGACGACGTCACCCGTCTCGGGATTCCGGCGGCGCGCCACATTCCATGCGTCGAGGGCCGACTCCACCTGCTCGACGTCGCCGCTGAGTACATATCCGCCTTCGGCCAGATCCCAGTGTTTCGCGAGGTGTGCCAGCCGGCTCGGGGTATCGCGCCAGGGGTCGAGGCTTACGATGACGACCCTCGGAACCTCGGAGGCGGGCAACTCGCCGGCCGCCGCCAGCGCCCTCGCCCGCTCCTGCACCTCGAGAGTCTGCTTGACCAGCAGCGGGCAGACCGTGTGACAGTTTCCAAATGCGAAGGTCACGAGGATGGGTTGGCCATGCAGGGCGGCAAGGCTGAACTCACTCCCCGTCTGATCGATCAAGGGGAGTCCGGGAGCCACGCGATCCAGGCGTGGGTAGGTATCGGGAGGCAGGTCGTCGGGAGGCATCACGACCACCTGCGCGGCGGACTGCGCGGCGACTCGAACGCCGGCAGCGCCGACTCCGACCAGCACGCAGCAAGCGCTGGCAACCACGAGCCCCTTCCCCCAGCCGGACTGAAGCAGGCTGGACACACCATCGCGCAGCGCATTCCCCCAGATCGCCATCAGCACGGCCGTCATGCCCAGGGGCTGCCCGATCAGCAGGATCCAGCCCGACGCGTCGGGAAGTCCGTCGATCCGGGCGTTGAAGCAGACCCAGCGCGCACGCCCGAGCCACTCGGGCGCGTCGCTCGGCACCGGCCACAGCGCAAGGGCCCACCAGCCGGCGGTAACGACCAGCAGAAAGGCGAGAGCACCCACCGCGCCCACTTGATGCGGCAGGGAGGCCGGTGCTCCCGACATTTCTGCTCGATCCATGCTCATCCAATCTTCCAGACGAAGGAGAGCAGGTTCCAGTTGACGAAGTAGTAGGTGATGAATGCCAACAGGAATACGATCACCAGGATCATCGTTCCCGGCGCCTGGCCGAGTGGGTGATCGGTGATGTTCTTCTCATCATCCGGTGTGAGCGGGCGCGGCGGCGAGATGATGCCCTGGGGCAGGCCCTTACCGACCGCTCCGAGACCGGACTCATCCGGTGCGAGCTTCTTTCCGAAGAAGACCGACACCACCGTCACGATGATGTAGATCGCCCCGCCCACGATGCCGAGCAAACCCCCGATCGCCATCACGCCGATCATCAGGTCGACCGCGGGTGAGAACTCGACCTGGAAGGGAGCATTGGCAAAGGTGATGTCCCAGTGCCGGCGGGGAGCACCGAAGGTGCCCGCGAACGTCATCGCCAGCGAGAAGATCAGCATCCCACCCGCGAAGAGCCAGGGCTGGATCTTGGCGAGCTTCCAGAACGCCACCTCACGCCGGAAGATCAGGGGAATCAGATAATACGTGACACCCATGAAGGCCAGCGCGGTGCCCGACACGACCGTAGAATGGAAGTGGCCCGGGATTCGCAGGGTATTGTGGGCGATGATGTTGATCTGCTCGGTGCCGAAGGTCACGCCCGTGATCCCGCCGACGAATCCGAAGACCACCAGAGACAGGAAGAACGCGCTGAAGCCCGGGTCGCCCCACGGCGCGCGCCTCAGCCAGCCGAAGAGTCCTTGGGTGAAACCGCGAAGTCTCATCCCAATCTCGAGCCCCGCAGGCACGGTGAATCCGTGGATCATGCTCGCCAGCACGGCCATGTACATGAAGTAGCTGGTATTCCAGATCTTCCAGGCGGGTCCGAAGCCGGGATCGACCAGCAGGTGATGGGCCGAGGCCATCGAGATGAAGAGGATGTAGAGGAAGAACGCCATGCGGCTGATCTTCTCGTTGAGCACCACTCCGCCCGCCGTGAGCGCGGCCAGCAGGTACCAGATCGACACCATCGCGGCGACGTTGATCTGCTGGGACGAGTGACCGAGCGCCCACCAGACCAGGCGATACCACTGGGGATCGATGGGCATGAGCTCCGGATCGATCGACCAGATGAAGGTCGGGATGTAGACCAGGGCGCCATGAATCAGCGTAGCCGCCGCAATGATGGCGGCCGTGAGCGCACCGAAGACGACCAGGGGAAGGGATCCCGTGTACGCCTTCTCCTTCTTCGCGATGATGATGATGGCGAAGAAGTGGCCGGTGACGACGAGCGCACCCACAGCGAAGAGGATGATACCCAGGTAGTAGGGTGGCGCCGCACGCAAGGGCACGTAGGACGTGAAGAGCACGTCCGCCTGCCCGGAAATCATCATCCACTCGACGATGACCGCGCCCACGACCATCAAGGCGAATGCGACCCACCCGACCTTTGGCGCGGGCACACGCGCATTGAGCAGGACCGTCGCGCAGAAGTAGAGCACCGCCATCTCGAAGAAGATGATGAAGAAGATCAGCATGTTCATGCCGTGAATCGTCAGTACGCGGTAGAACCACACAGCATCGAGAAGATGTACGGCCTGCCAGCGCGTCAGCAGCACCAGCAGAGCTGCGATGCCGCCGACCAGGAGCGACACCGTGGCCGCCACGGCGTTGACCTTGATCAGGTTGTCGGCCTGATGGTCTATCTTCAGGCCGGTGGTGGGACAGGTTCGGAATACGGCGCTCATCGAGTTTCTCCTTCCGGCACTTCTGCGAGCTTCAGCTGGGCAGCATCGCTCCCGGCGTCTGCTGCAGCGGCTTCGTCGCCGTCGATGACGATGATTCTCCCGGTCATCAGGTGATGGCCGATGCCACAGAACTCGTTGCAGATGATCTCGTAGTTACCCGCTTCGTTCGGCGTCACCCGCAGTGCGTAGTCGTAGCCGGGGACGATTTGGAAGTTGACGTTGATCGGGAAGAGGTTGAAGCCGTGGTTCACGTCGAGAGCCGAGATGTGAAGGATGTACTCCTTCCCCTTCTCGAGCTTCAAGATCGGAGTCCACTGCCACATGCTGGCCTGCAGGTAGATGTGGCTACCCGGCGGCGGCTGCACGATGGGCATGCCCCGGTCCTCGCCCACCTTGTACTCCTTGATGAATTCGGCGGTCCTCGCCATATAGGCGGACGGCTCGACCTTGTGGCGGATACCCGACGGGTTCTGCCCGCCCTTGAGATGCCAGAAGGGCATCATCGCGAAGAGCACCATACACCAGACGAAGGCGATGATGACCCAGACCTTTTCACCACCATGGGCCGGCTTCCACCAGATGCCCTGGGGTGCTTCGATGCCAGAATGGTACATGAGCTTCTTCTCCTATTCCTATCGGATATCGGATCTTGATTACGGCAGGGGTGCTTCGGGCAGCGTTGCGAGCTCCCACCATCCCCAGCCCGTGAAGAAGACGAAAAATATTACGAGGCAGAGAACCAGCAGCACGATGGGTCGATCGAAGAGCCGCTGGCCGAAGGGAATCTCTTCTTCCTCGGGGTGATCGGAAGCATCTGCTCCCGTTTCGCTCGCTCGGTTCGGATCGTCAGACATGGATTGCCTCCTCGCATGGGGTCCGGTTCAACGGGTCGTGACGACTCACGACGACCTCGCACGATCGTGAACGAGATCGCCCAGGGTCGTCGTCCCCAGGAAATCGGTGATGTGGCCGGAGAGCTCCTGCCACCTTGCGTGGGCCGCGCAGGGATCGGCGTCGGAGCAGGTGCCCCGCCCCATCAGACAACGCGGCGCCAGACGATCCGACTCGATCGGCCGCAGAGCGTCGGCGAGCGTCAAATCCTCCGGCCTCTCGATCAGCTGGAATCCGCCGCGGGGACCGCGCGCGGAATCGAGAATCCCGGCCACGACGAGCTGGTGGAGAATCTTCGAGAGATAGTTCCGAGGCACATCGAGCGCTTCCGCGATCTCCACCGTTCGGAGCGGTCGCTCCCCGCCGTACTCGGCCAGGTGGAGCAGGGCTTGCAGGGCATATTCGCCGGATTTGGACAGCAGCATGGCGAGCCACGGGCTCCGATCCCCCCAGGCCGACAAGGCGGGTCCGAGGCTCGGCCCGGGGCCTTTGACGGCACGGACGGGAATTTATCATAAAGACATGATAAAATCACAACCGAATTCGTGTGGACGCTGTCTTTCCTTCTGCTGCGGCCCGAGCGCACGGCCCATGTTGAGTGGAAAACACGACACCCCCAATCAGGTAACCTTCGACCGTGACCGACCGAATCGTCTCCCTGCTACGCCGGCCCCTGGCTCTCGCCGACGCCGGCATGAATCGTCTATATACCTGGCGCTACAACCCGCTCTATCAATCCGGCACTATCGTCGTGCTGGCCTTCATCGCGATGCTGCTGACGGGCCTCTACCTGCTGCTCTTCTATCGCATCAGTAGCCCCTACGAATCCGTGCTGCGACTCGAGAATCAGGCATTCGCGGGCCAGTGGATCCGAGCCATGCACCGCTACGCCGCGGACCTGACGGTGGTCGCCGCCCTGGTGCACGCGTTTCGGATGTTCGTTCAGGGTCGCAGCTGGGGGGCTCGCACCCTCGCCTGGGTCTCCGGCTTCATCCTCCTCTTCCTGATGTTCGTCTGCGGCTGGACCGGCTACGTCATGATCTGGGACCAGCATGCCCACCTGCTGGCCACCGAGGGCGCGCGCCTGCTGGACATCCTGCCGATTTTCTCCGAGCCCCTCGCGCGCACGTTCGTGGGTGAACGCCCGATCCCCGGCGCCTTCTTCTTCTTGAACCTCTTCGCGCATGTCGCCTTGCCGATCGGCGTGGCCGTGCTGCTCTGGGTCCACGTTTCCAAGGTGGCGCGCCCGGTGCTTCTGCCGCCGCGCGGCCTCGCCTGGAGCATCGTCGGGCTACTCTTCGTGGCCTCCGTACTCGCGCCCGCGCCCCTCGGCCCCAGGGCGGACCTCTTTGCACTGCCCGAGACGATCGACATCGACTGGCTCTACTCCTTCTGGCTTCCGGCAAGCCGCCAGATGACCCCCGCCGCCGCATGGTCGGCCTTCATCGCGATGTCGGCGGTCCTGATCCTGACCCCCCTCTGGACGAGGCCCAGGAAGGACGAAATACCCCCGGCCTCCGAGACTCATCCCCTGCTCTGCACCGGCTGCTTCCAGTGCTCCGAGGATTGCCCCTACGAAGCGATCGATATGATCACGATTCCCGAACGCGACCACCCCGTTGCCAAGGTCGACCCCGCCCTCTGCGTGAGCTGCGGTATCTGCACCGGTTCGTGCGCGCCGATGGCGGTCGGCCCCCCCACACGAGCCGGCCGCGACGAAGTCGCCCACGTCCGAGCGCTCGCCGCCGAGCACGACTTCCAGCCCAGCGACGTGGTGGTCGTCGCGTGCGAGCGCGGCGCAGGGAGAGTCGCATTCGAAGACGAGATCGAAGGCGTTCCGGTCTACGCCACCATCTGTGCGGGCAACGTACACACCTCGGTCATCGAGTTGCTGCTGCGCTCGGGGGCCGGCGGTGTCCTGGTCGCTTCGTGCCCGCCTCGCGACTGCTGCGGGCGCGAAGGGCCGAAGTGGCTCGAGGAGCGAATCCATCGGGGCCGGGAGGCCGAGCTGCGGGAGACCCTCGACCGCCGCCGTCTGCGGATCGTCTACGCGGGTGAGGGGGAGCGCGGCCTGGTGATGCGGGAGCTCGCCCAGCTACGCGCCGAGATCAAGGCACTCGCCGACGCCGACAAAGAGGAATCGGTCGAGATCGAGACCGTGTGCGAGCCCAAGCCGATGGAGGAGGTGTCGTGAATTGGATCTACGCGACCGTCGGCGCCGCGTTGGCCGTGCTCGCCAGCGTCGGGCTCGTGGCCCTATCGGACATCCGCTACCACGCCGAGGCATCGGAAGACGCCATCATACGCCTGTCGTGGCGGGCGGTCAGTGAACGCATCGAAGAGTGTCGGATACCGAGCGAGGAAGAGCTCGCGGCCCTGCCTCCTCACATGCGCAGGACGGAGATCTGCGAAGGCCGACTCGCCCCCTTTCAGCTCGACGTTTCGATCGACGGCCGGTCCGTTCACTCCGGACAGATTCGAGCGTCGGGAGCTCGCCAGGATCGACCGACCTATGTCTTCCAGGAGTTTCGGGTATCACCCGGTCGGCATGAGCTGAAGGTGCGCTTCGCCATCGATGCGAAAAGTGCGGAGGATACCTTGATTCGGGCTCCCCTCCTCCTCGAGACGGCGATCGACTCCGCCCCGCGCTCCATCATCCTCGTGACCCACGAGGAGAAGAACGATCGACTGGTGATTCGCCGGTCCGAGGGTTGACTCAGCGAACGACACCCGACTCCCGAAGGCGCTCGACCTCGTCCAGGGCGAATCCCGCCTCGGCGAGAATCTCGTCGCTGTGCTCGCCCAGGCGCGGTGCATGCCTGCGAATCGATGCAGGCGTCTCGCTGAAGCGGTAGGGAGGCGCGAGATAGCGGGTGCTCTCGGAGAAGCGGGGGTCGTCGCGCAACGTGACCGTGCCCCGATGCTGCACCTGGGGATCCGCGAGGAAGTCGTCGACATCGTTGACCCGCGTGAAGGGCGCCCCGAAGCTGCGCGCACGCTCGATGAAATCGTGGGTCGGGTGGCGCCGGATCTCCTCGGACAGGATCGCGACGAGATCGGCATAGTTGGCGAAGCGGCTGAGGGCCGGAGCGAAGCGCTCGTCCTCTGCGAGATCCGCTCGATCGAGTACCCGGCACAAAGCCTGGAACTGGTGGTCCTGGACGATCAGCCCGACGACGAATCCGTCGCGGGTCTCCCAGGTGCGGAAGAAGTCGCTGGCCGTCGGGCCTTCATTGACGAGGGGAGGGAAGCTGCGCGACATCATCGACTCGGGCAGCGCGAAGGCCGCGAAGGCGTCCAGCATGGCCACCTCGATCCGCTGCCCTCGCCCGTCCTCGCTTCGTTCGCGGGCCAGGAGCGCAGCCAGGACTGCGGAGACCGCGGTGAGACCGCTCGACTTGTCCGCGATCCCCCCCTGCACCAGCGATGGCTTCCCTTCTCCCCCCTGCTCGGGCATCAGCCCGGTGAGGCCCTGGATCACCTGGTCGTAGGCGGGGAGAATCGCGTAGGGACCGCCGGCCCCGAAGCCGTTGACAGAGAGGTAGACGAGTCGGGGATTGACCTCGCTGACGGCCTCGAAGCCGAGGCCGAGGCGATCCATGACGCCCGGGCGGAAGTTCTCGACCAGCACATCCGCCTCGCGCGCCAGGCGAATCGCGACATCCAGGCCATCGGGGCTCTTGAGATCGAGGGCGATGCTGCGCTTGTTGCGATTGAACTGGGCCAGGAAGCCGGAGAAGCCGGGCTCGCGGAAGGGGGCGCCGCTCAGGCGGGCCGGATCGCCGGCGAGGGACTCCACCTTGATCACGTCGGCCCCGAGGTCACCGAGAGCCTGGGTGCAGATCGGGCCGGAGATGACGGTCGAGAAGTCGAGCACGCAGAGCCCCGCACAGGGGCCCTGTGCGGCCTCGCTCGGATCGGCTTCCCGGCTCATCGCGCGCTCCTCCCTGGCCCTACTCTGGCTCTACGGCTTTCCCAAGCCGGGAAAATGATCGCCGATCCTGAGTTCCCCTGCCCGATCCCAGCCTATAATTCCCGGATGAATCTCAGCGACACGGATCTTGCGCGCTATCGGGATGAGGCTTTCTGATCTTCGTCCCCCTCTTCAGCGCCCCCGAGCTCGAGACGATCGGCGCCGAGTACGACCGTCTCATTCAACGCGGCTCGATTCCGCCGGCCGTACAACCGCAATAATGAGGAATGGTTTGGACCGTCTTACAACTTCGAACCCCCGGACCACTCGCGTCAGCCGGAGGGCGATCGTGCGCAGTCTTCCCGCCCTGATCGTGGCTCTTCTTCTCATATTCATGATCGTCCCCCATGCTCTTTCCCAGAGCAGCGACGAGAGCGGCGACCCGCGGGGCGACGAAGCCATCAGGATCGAGACCCAGGGCAAT
>CBDUYG010000043.1:0-13130 GCA_965371385.1 uncultured Myxococcales bacterium
GGCCTCTTCTTCAGCTTGAATACGAACAAGCGCAGCGTCACGCTCGACCCGAGCACTGAGCAGGGACGAGATCTGCTCCTCCGGCTCCTCGAGCGGGCGGACGTCTTCATCGAGAACTATCCGCCCGCGCAGATGCGCGAATGGGGACTCGACTATGCGAGCCTCAGCGCCCTCTTCCCGGAACTCCTGATGATCTCGATCACGCCCTTCGGGCAGACCGGTCCCTACGCGGATTGGAAGGGCTGCGATCTCAACGCCTTCCATCTCTCCGGAGCGGGAAGCCGCTATTGCGGCCGCCCCGGCGAAGCCCCTCTCGAGCAGGGCACCTTCGCGGCGGACTACTTCGGCGGTTACGTCGCCGCTACCTGGGGGATCGCATCACTCTTCGTCGACGGCGAAGGCCATGCGGAGCACATTGACGTTTCCTGTGCCGAAGCGATCGCGGCGCTCTTCGTGGGCTCCCAGAACATCGGACTCTACGCGCAAGATGGGATCTTCGGCAAGCGCAGCGGCATCGGATTACCGCTGGCTGCGCCTGCGACGATCCTGCCGTGCAAGGACGGCTACGTGTGGATGATCGCCCTGGAGGTCGGGCAATGGCGGGGTCTCGTTCGTGCCATGGGTAACCCGGACTGGGCGATGCCCGAGATGTTCGATGATATGACCGTACGGGCGGAGAATGCAGACCTGATCTATCCGATGATCGAGGAGTGGGCCAGGGATCTCACGAAGCAGCAGATCATGGACCTGTGTCAGGACAACGCCGTCCCATCCACGGCGGTCTATACGGTCAAGGACATCGCGGAGCTTCCCCACATGGCGGATCGCGACTTCTTCGCCGATCTCGAGCACCCGCTGATGGGCAGGGTGCGCACGCTCGGCGCCCCGGTTCTGCTGCCGGAGAGCCCCGCTGGTCCACAGCAAGCTGCACCGCTCCTGGGCGAGCACAACGATGAAATCCTGACCGAGGAGCTGCGCCGGACACCCCTCTCCTCTCGAACGAGCGTAGAGCGTGCGTCAGGCTCTGCCAGCGAGACCGCAGCGAAGGCCGCCCTGCCCCTCGCGGGCCTGCGCGTCGCGAACTTCGGCTGGGGATGGCTCGGACCGGTGGCGGGACAGACGCTCAGCCGACTGGGTGCCGAGGTCTACAAGATCGAGTCGCGCGTGCGGGTCGACATCAACCGGACGATCCCGCCCTTCGCTACAGGCCACGAGCGGGATCCCGATTGCAGCCTGCAGAACCACGCCGGCTGGTCGGGCAATGGCAGCATCACAGTCGACCTGAAGAAGCCTGAAGGCCAGGCTCTGGCCCGGGAAGTGGTCTCCAAGTGCGACATCGTACTCGAGAACTTCGGCCCCGGCGTCATGAACAAGCTGGGCCTGGGCTACGAGGCGCTGCGCGCCGTCAAGCCCGACGTGGTCATGGTCTCGATGCCCGCCGCCGGACTCTTCGGAGCCATGAGCGGCGTTCGGACCTACGGCATGAGCCTCGGCGCCATCACCGGTCTCGAGAGCACGACGGGTTATCACGGTGAACATCCCATCCCGATGGAAAACGCCTTCGCCGACCCACTCGGCGGCATAATCGGCGCATTCGCAGCGCTGCTCGGCGTCCACCATCGAAAGCGCACAGGTGCCGGCCAGCACGTCGACTTCTCCCAGCAGGAGGGCGTGATGCAGCTCGTCGCACCGGCCTTCATGGACTTCTTTTTGAACGGTCGCGTGGCCGGCCCGATCGGGAACCGACATCCGACGAGTGCCGCGGCTCCCCATGGCGTCTTCCCCTGCGCGGGCGAGGACCGCTGGATCAGCCTGGCGGTACACGACGACGCGGAGTGGCGGGGACTCCTCGATGCGATGGAGCATCCCAACTGGGCCGAGAGCGCGACATTCGCCTCTCGCGAGAGCCGCATCGCCAACATCGAGGATCTACACGGCGAGCTCGCGAGCTGGACGAGTGGCTTCGACGACCGGGAGCTGGCAGAGCGCCTGCAAGGCTTCGGCGTGGCGGCCGCGCCGGTGTTGAACATCGCAGACCTGCTGGGTGATCCACAATTCAAGGAGCGGCGGACGTTCATCGAAATCGAGCATCCCCTCGGCTTCAAGGAGACCGTCTACGGGAACTATGTCAAGACTACTCGGGCCTCGCCCGCGTACGCGCCAGGGCCCGCGATGGGCCAGGACAACGAGCACGTCTATCGCGACCTGCTCGGCCTCTCCGAAACGCGCTATCGCGAGCTAGTCGAGCAGAAGATCATCTACTGAGGGCTCCCCTGCGAAGGACGCGGGGGAGCCAGCGAGCAGCTACGCGATGAAGGATGGATGTGGTATGGGCGCTCTTCAAGGAGAGGCATGCATCGTCGGAATCGGCAACACCCCCTACCGGCGCGGCACCGAGGGCCCGGTGGACACGCCCCTGCGCATCGAGCTCGAAGCCTGCGAGGCAGCGATCACGGATGCCGGGCTGCAACCGGGTGATATCGACGGCATCCTGCCCTTCTTCGGCCTCAGCATCGCCGAGGTTCTGGCGGTAAATCTCGGTATCGAGGATCTGAAATACCAGGCCACCTCGCACGTGGGCGGCGCCGGACCGGGGGCGTCCCTCGCCAATGCAGCCATGGCGGTCAACGCAGGGCTCGCCAGCCACGTACTGATCCCGGGCGGTTGGTACGGGTTCTCCGGCCGACGCGTGCGCCAGATCATCGTGCAGGACCCCAGCACCATGTCCGGGGGTATGAATGCCCGTGACTTCTACTTTCCCTTCGGGCTGACGGCGCCAGTTCAGTGGTTCTCCTTCATCGCACGCTGGCATATGAACGAGTTCGGGACCAAGCCCGAACATCTGGGCGCGGTCGCCGTAGCACAGCGCAAGCACGCGCAGCTCAATCCGAACGCGCTCATGAAGGGAAAGCCGCTCAGCATGGAGGCATACCTGGCCTCGCCGATGATCGCGGATCCGTACCGGCTCTACGACTGCTCACTCGAGGCTGACGGCGCTGCGGCGTTCATCGTGACGAGCCGGGAGCGCGCGCGAGATCTCAAACAGAAGCCGGTGAAGCTCCTGGGGGTCGCCCAGGGGCAGCCCTACCCCGCCGATGACCTCGTGACCCGGGACGATGTCTTCCAACTCGGACAAACCAGCGCAGCGCCGCGTGCGTTCGAGATGGCGGGGATCACGCCCCAGGACGTCGACTTCGCCGAGATCTACGACCCCTTCACATTCCAGGTGATTCAGCAGCTCGAAGAAATGGGATTCTGCGAACGCGGACAAGGGGGGCCCTTCGTGGAAGGTGGACGAATCGAGCTCGGCGGCGAGCTTCCGGTGAACACGCACGGCGGGCTGCTCTCCGAGGCGCACGTGCTCGGGATGAACCACTTCATCGAGGCTGTGCTTCAACTTCGTGGTGAGGCCGGCGAACGGCAGGTCGAGAATGCGGAGATCGGCATCGTGACCGGCTTCGGGGATTTCGGGGACGGCGCGATCGCCGTCCTCGGGCGCTGAGCGAGAAGGAGATCGAAGCTCATGGCCGAAGAATCGGCGGAATACAACAAGCCTCTACCCGTCATGGTCGGCATGACGAAGGAATTCTACGAGAATTGCGCCCGGGGTGAGCTCTGCTTCCAGTGCTGCTCGAGCTGCGAAAAGCTCCGGCACGTGCCGACCCCACGCTGCGCGAACTGCGGATCCTGGGCGTGGAGCTGGTCGCCCTCGACCGGTCGCGGGAGGCTCAGCACCTGGACGGTCGTGAGGCGCCCGATGCATCCGGACTTCGCCGAGGACGTCCCCTACGCACCGGCCGTCATCGAGCTCGACGAGGGCATCCGCATGGTGAGCTGGATCGTCGACTGCCCACCCGAAGAGCTCAGCGCGGGGATGCCGGTGGAGGTCGTCTTCGACGACGTCACGTGTGAAGTGACGCTTCCGAAGTTCCGGCGCATGACGAGCTGAGCCCTCTGGACCAGGTGCCCCCGAACAGGTTGGAGCACCCGAATGATCACATCCGCCGAATCGGACGAACGAGAAGAGCAGGAGATGAAGGACATGCCGGGTACACCCGAGTTTCTCTATGAGAAGAGGGACCACATCGCGATCATGACGTTCAACCGGGCGGAGAAGCGCAACTCCTTCACGCCCGACATGATCGACGCGCTCTACGAATGCTTCGACGACTTCAACGCCGATCCAGAGCTCTTCGTTGCCGTATTCGCCAGCACCGGAGACAAGGCGTGGTGCTCGGGGGGAGATCTGGACGCAATGATCCCGGCCATTACGTCCGGCGCATTCCAGATCAACAGCGACCCGACCAAGCGGGTCTACAGCGACATCTACAAGCCGATCATCACCGCAGTGAACGGCTTTGCCACTCTCGAACTCATCCTGGGCGCTGATATGTGCGTCGCGTCGCGAAACGCCACCTTCGCGCTCGGTGAGGTGCGCTGGGGCATGATCGCGGCGGGCGGCTCACACGTGCGGCTGCCGCGAGCGATCCCGTGGAACGTCGCCATGGAGGTCATGCTGACGGGGCGGCCCCTCGGAGCCCAGCGAGCCTACGAGGTAGGCCTGGTGAATCATCTGGTCGACGAGCCGGCCGAGGCCCTGCCCGAGGCCCTGCGACTCGCCGAGATGGTCTGCGAGAACGGGCCCCTGGCCGTGCAGACCTGCAAGGAGATCTGCGTGCGGGCGTGGGAGCACGAACGCGCCTTCGTCCTGGAGAACGCCCTCTTCCAGAAGGTGCGCACCTCCGACGACGCACAGGAAGGCCCGCGCGCGTACATCGAAAAGCGCAAGCCTCAGTTCACCGGGCGATAGCCGGGACACACCAATTGCAACCCTTTGGAGAGGATGGTGAGAGATGGGACGTCTGACAGATCGAATCGCACTGATTACCGGAGGCGCACGGGGGCAAGGCGAGGCCGAGGCCCGACTCTTTCACCGTGAGGGAGCCAGGGTCGTCATCGCCGACGTGCTCGAGGAGCAGGGAATGGCGCTCGAGGAGGAACTCGGCGAAAGAGCCCTCTTCATTCGACTCGACGTGACCAGCGAAGATGATTGGCGCAATGCCGTCGCCGCCGTACTCGAACGCTTCGGCGCGCTGAACATCCTCGTCAACAACGCGGGAATCCTCAGGCTGGGGTCGGTGCTCGACATGTCCCTGGACGACTACATGGCCGTCGTGCAGGTCAACCAGGTCGGCTCCTTCCTGGGCATCAAGATCGGCGGACGGGCCATCGTCGACTCGGGCGGAGGGTCGATCGTCAATACCTCGTCGATCGGAGGCCTCTGGGGCATTCCCGGCGGCATTGCCTACTCGGCGAGCAAGTTTGCCGTGACGGGCATGACGAAGACGGCCGCCATCGAGCTGGGCAGGTCGGGCGTACGGGTCAACTCGATTCATCCGGGCATCATCGACACCGACATGGTACGAGCCTTCAGACCTGAGACGGAGGAGGCGGACGCGGCGGGAGCGTCGCTCCCCGTAGGCCGTATGGGCACACCGGAGGACATCGCCGCGTTGGCGCTCTTCCTGGCCAGCGACGAAAGCGGCTTCTGTACCGGAAGCAGTTTCACCGCCGACGGAGGCGTCATGGCCGGAGACATGGTCCAGATGAGCATCCAATGACACCAGGACGCCGCCCCACCTCGAGGTTCCGCGGTCCACTCTCTGGCCGCGAAGCCCGATGACTGCGGAGAAGCGCGGCTTCGATCCCGCCTACGCCGGAAAGCAGGCCGAGTGCGACGGCGGCGGACCAATTCCGGGGACCCGAATGGCCGGCCGCCAGGACTTTACCGGAACGCTCACCGGTGAGTATATCGAGCAGGGCGATCCGCCATGGCGCTGGTACCTGATGGTGGACCTAGTCGTGAAGCCACCGCAGTTCGACGCCGATGCCGTGTGGTGCCTGCAGGGCAACCTCTATCCTGAAGGCGAACAACTGTGATCTCCACAGCCAACCGTCGTAAAGAGAGCCCCGAATGGCTCCGAGGAGTAAGGATGTGAGTGAGACGACACACGCGAGCTTCGATCACGAGGTCGATTTCCTCATCGTGGGATCCGGCGCGGGGGCCATGACTGCAGGCATCATCGCGGCCGACGAGGGCGCCAGCACGCTTCTCATCGAGAAGAGCCCGCAGTTCGGTGGATCCTCCGCCATGTCCGGTGGCGGACTCTGGGTGCCGAACAATCACATGATGGAGGACGGAGGCTTCCACGACACACCTGAAACCGCCTTCACCTACATGAAGGGATGCGTTGAGAAGAACGGACTCGAGGGAGACGTCGTTTCCGAGGCTCGAATCCGCGCCTATCTCGACAACGCGCCGAAGGCCGTCAAGCATCTCTGCGAGAAGGCCCGGCTGCGGATGCAACTCGTGCCCGACTACGCCGACTATTATCCCGAGGTGGAAGGCTCGATGGAAGGGGGACGAACCCTCGAGTCCTGCGCGTACCACGCGCGGGAGATCGGAAACGACGAATTCGTGCGGATGCGGGAGACTGCGGTGCAGGAGCTGATCGTGGGCCGGGTTTCCATGACGATCCCGGAGGCTCAGGCTCTGCTCACTCGATCGCCGGGGTGGATCGGGACATTGTCGAAGATGGCCCTCACCTACGCGTTCGATCTGCCCTGGCGGTTCCGCTCGAAACGCGATCGGCGCCTCGCCATGGGAAACGCCCTGATAGGAATGCTGCGGCACTCGCTGATGGACCGCGACGTGCCGCTCTGGCTCGACACACCCGCACGGCGACTCCTGATCGAGGATGGACGTGCGATCGGTGTGGAGGCAGAGCAACAGGGCCGGACCATCCGCATCCTCGCACGCAAGGGCGTGCTGCTCGCGGCCGGCGGCTTCGAGGCGAGCCAGGCCATGCGCGAGAAGCACCTCCCCAACCCGACGAGCGCCGACTGGACCTGCGCAAATCCCTACAACACGGGCGACGTCATCGAGATGGGCCGCGACGTCGGAGCCGCGGTCGGCCTGATGGACGAGGCCTGGTGGGGCCCGAACACCGTGGTTCCGGGCGAGGACCGGGCCCGCATGCTGGTCATCGAGAAGTCGCTGCCCGGAGGCATCATCGTCAACAAGCACGGCAAGCGCTTCGTAAAGGAGACCGCCGCGTACAACGACATCGTCAAGCAGATGTACGACACGGAGTCCGGCGCTGAAGAGAGCGTCCCGAGCTACCTCATCTTCGACGCGACCTACCGCGCGAAGTACCCCGTCGGGCCACTTCTGCCGGGGGCGCAGCAGCCCGATTGGATGGTCTCGAAGGAGTTGATGGAGAATTTCATCACCCGCGCAAAGACCCTCGATGCGCTGGCCGAGACCATGGGAATCGATGCGGCCGAGCTTCGCCGGACCGTCGATCGCTTCAACGCCGACGCCCGTGAGGGCGTGGACCACGACTTCCATCGCGGCGAGACGGCCTTCGACAAATTCTACGGAGATCCGGACGTAGGTCCGAACTCGTGCATGGCCCCGATCGAAACATCTCCCTTCTATTGCGTGACGGTGGTTCCCGGCGAGCTCGGAACGAAGGGCGGACTCGAGACCGACGAATTCGCGCGCGTCGTCACCCGCGAGGGCGAGGTCATCCCAGGACTCTACGCGACAGGCAATTGCTCGGCCTCGGTGATGGGCCGGACCTACCCGGGTGCAGGATCAACCCTCGGGCCGACTACGACGTTCGGGTATGTCGCGGCGCGACACGCTCTTGGCGTGGAGGAATAGTCGCGGCGTCCGCGCAGCGGCAGCATCGCCCGCGTGGAGGCGAGCCTCCCAACTTCAATTCCAATCCAGAAAGGAACATCGATGTCCAGACTTCCGAGCGCAGACTCCAAGCATCCTGCCCAGCGCGCATCCTGGCAGTCGATAGACGCGGTTGCTCGAGGCGACAAGAGCGCCTGGCTCGACAACTTCGCCGACGATGCCTTCGTCGAAGATCCGGTCGGCAAGTCGATGATCGACCCCAGCGGCGAGGGGTTTCGCGGAAAGACCTCGATCGAAGGCTTCTGGGACAAGAACATCGCCCCCAACCGGCCCATGTTCTGCCTCCAGAACTCGATCTGCTGTGGCGATGAATGCGCCAACGTGGGGACCCTGACGATACAAATGCCCAACGGGGTCGTCAGTCAACTCTACGGCGTATTCATCTATCGCGTCAACGCCGAGGGCAAGGTGGCTTCTCTCCGCACCTACTGGCAGGTGGAAGACATGTCCATCTACCCACCCATTGCCGAGCGAGGCAGCTGAACGAAATCGATCTCCAGGCCAGGCGCCGAGAGGTATCGTGATGGGCACAAAACCGGGAACAACCGAGCTCGAGCGCAATGCGACGCGAGTGACCGCGGAGAGCGTAGAGCGATGGGATCATGAGGCGGACGTCGTCATCGTCGGTCTCGGAATCGCCGGCGCCTCGGCCGCCATCGAGGCGGCCCGCGCAGGGGCCGAGGTTCTCGTGCTCGAGCGCGCATCGGCAGGCGGGGGCGCCTCGGCTCTCTCCGAGGGCGTGCTCTACTTCGGTGGTGGCACACCCATCCAACGAGCCTGCGGCTTCGACGATTCGGCAGAAGAGATGTTCAAGTACCTCATGCAGGGAAGCGACACCCCGGATGAGGAGAAGACCCGTCTCTACTGCGACCAGAGCCTCGAATTCTACCAGTGGTTCATCGATCTCGGCGTCGAGTTCAAGGAGTCATTCCTCGCAGAGAAGACGACCCACCCGATGACCGACGATTGCCTCATCTACTCGGGCAATGAGATGGTCTTTCCATTCAGCCAACACGCGATACCCGCACCTCGTGGGCACAAACCGCGCAAGGAGGGCAACGCGGGTGGTTATGTCATGCAAAAGGTCATGGCAGGCGTCGACGAAGCCGGCGCGAAGGTGATCACGGACGCTACCGCGCAGGCTCTGATTCAAGCTGCGGGAGGGGACATCATCGGTATCAGGGCACGTGTCAATGGGGAAGAGCAGCATATCCGGGCACGCAGGGCGGTCATCCTCACTACCGGAGGATTCATCATGAACCGCGAGATGCTTCGGCGGCACGCACCCCAACTTCTCCGCTGCAACTACCCCGTTGGAGACGATGGCGACACCGGGAGCGGCATTCTCATGGGATTGGGCGTCGGCGCTGCGACGGGAAACATGTCTCAGGGGTTCTGTTCGACGCCATTCTATCCCCCCGGCGATCATGTCAAGGGCATCCTCGTCAATGCGCAGGGCCAGCGCTTCATCAACGAAGACGCCTATCACGGACGTTGTGGGGACGCCATCATCAACAAGCAGGGGGGCGTCGCATACCTGATCGTCGATGAAGATCTCTATGGACAAACACTCGCCTTTCACAAGCTCGCGGCAGTGGAAGAGACCTTCCGCGATCTGGAGCAAGGGCTCGGGCTACCGGAAGAGGCCCTCGTGGAGACGGTGAACTACTACAACCGCCACGCGGAAAAGAGTGAAGATCCTCTCTTTCACAAACACCCCGACTATCTACGCCCCCTGGCGAGCCCCCCCTACGCGGCTCTCGACTGCCGGGTCGACAAGGCCATCTTCGGAGCGTTCACCCTTGGCGGCCTGGAAACTCGAGCCAGCGGCGAAGTCCTCACGAATGCCGGAGATCCGATCCCCGGGCTCTACGCTGCCGGCCGCACGACCGTCGGGTTGCCACGTACCGGCTGGGGCTACAGCAGTGGTACATCCCTCGGAGGAGCCGGCTTCTTTGGCCGTCAAGCAGGCAGGAACGCGGCTATGCGGCGCACTCGATGATCTGGCTCAGGAGCGGAAGAGATCAGGCGCGACCGAGCAATAGATTCCCCGATCGACACGCGCGGTCGAGCCGCAGCCGCTCTCCCTCCGGGAGTTCATTCGCCCGAGCCGCCGGGGGCTTGCGCACGAGCGCAACGGCCCGCTCGAACCATGGACCTTGCACATCGGGCAGCTCGAAGAATTCCGCAACCCGCGAGAACTCTACACGTGGGCGCTCGACCAGATCTTCGAAGCGGATCTCGCAGTACTGATCGGCGTCGAGATCCGCAAGGGCACGCATGCCCCGCATCAGCTGATCGTTCCAGAAGCGACCGAAGTATTCAGCGTCGGGTCGGGAGTCGATCAGGCGTGTGACGTCGTCGCCCTGCCCTTCGGACTCCCCACCCGCTTCGGGCTTCAGCCCGTACGAGAGCATGACACCGAGCCGGAAGACGTGATGCTCACGCATGGAGAGCGCGGCCTCTTCACCCGCTCGGTGAATGTGAACGAAGCGCGCGTCACGAAACGTCTTGTTGAGCTCTCCCAGATGGACGATAGATCCACCGGATCTCTCGACCCATTCGGTCCTGCCGAGTCGTTCGCTGATCCAGTCGAAGAGCGCGAGATGATGTACCGCCGCCGTACTTTCGGGCAGAGCGCGCGTGAACTCGCAGACCTCATCGTAGAATGCGTCCGGGTCATCGATCGGCAGACTTGGGAGCATCGCACCGAGGATGTACGGAACGCCCTGCTCCCGTCCGAATCGAACGCCCGGCCGCTCGAACGGATAGGCGACCTCCTCGATCGGATATCCGCGCGCCATCACCATGGTCGTGATCGGGTGCACGTCGCAGATCATCTGGGTAAATCGAGCACCGTCGAAGGGCAAACGCGAAAAGCGCAACGAAGCATCGAGCCCGTTGAAATACTCGAAGAAGCTCGCGACCTGCGGGTTCTCCCGGATCATTCTGGACAGGAGTGTGGAGCCGCAACGTCCGGTACCCACGATGAATCGATGCAAGCGCGTCCCCCTGCCCGGCCATGGCGTCAAGCCATCCGAATCAGACTTCTAGTGCAATTCCATAGTGTTCTGTATAAAACTTGAAGTCGTTTCGAATTTTTTCGTCAGTCAGGCCGTAATCCTCGGCTGCATACTGGTGCTGTCCGAATTTGTGCCTCGGCTTCAGGGCGAGATACGCGCGGATCCGATCTTCAAATTCGGTGCTGAACTCCAGGCCCAGCCCCCTGTACGCGCGCCGAATCGTCGCGACGGGATCCGCCATCAGGTCCTTGAAGTGGATATCGGCAATCTGGTCTCCCGGAACGACGCCCTCCATCCGCTCCTGCATCACCTTCTTCAACGATGCCTGATATCCGAAGTGGACCATCTGCGTCAGCTGATGCATGTCCACATCACTCGCGCGCACCCATCGCAAGTATCCGGTGAGACGAATCGTCGACGGGACCGTCTTCACCGGGTCTCGATGGGTCTGGATGATGCGCAGATCCGGGTAGACCTTCAGCAGGACATCCAGCGAGCGAGTGTGGGCAGCCGACTTCAACAGCCAGCGCCGGCTCTCTCCTTCGTGCCTCGGGTCTTCTCTGGTCTGGAGGAGCTGCAGGATCTTCTTGTGCCAGTCGTAGGCCGACTCCGAATTGTGGGAGAACTTCCACTTCATGAAGCCGCTGGCGTTGTAGAGCGCGACCCAGTAATCGGACGAAAAATCGGGCGCCAGGAAATGAATGCACTCGACGGGGAGATCCCAGCGGTGTTCGTGAGCCACGAGCATCTCCGGCTGCACATCATCCCATAACTCATTGTCGCATTGCCCGATCTCGTGTTGCGAAATCCCGTCTCCCAGCGTGTTGCCAGGAGGAGCGACCGGACTCGCGGCCTCCCAGCCGAGAGGAGCGCGATTGTTGGGATCCTGCGCGAGCAGCTCGAACAAGATGGTGGTTCCCGAGCGACCCTGACCTGCGACCAACAGAGGTGTTTCTATTCGCTCCTGCAGAATCGCAGGACTCTTCTTCAATTCCTCAACGACCAGGAGACGGTTGCGCAAGGCACGAATGATGTCGCCCCGGGTCATCAGGCGGCCGATCGTGGTCAGTGCCACGTCCTTCGCCAGCGACTCCGTCAGTACGTCGTATGCCTCCCGCCACTCATCATCCCCGAAGTCCTCGAGCCCCGTGCTGGCTCGTGCACTGGCCAGCATCTCCTCGGCGTCGAGATTCACGAGCTCCTCGGCGCCCCCCACGGCGGAGCCGAGATAATTGAGGCGCCGGAGCCAATCCTGTCGTTCCATATTTCCTTCCGGAGTCGTCATTCTTCGCTGCCCTGCTGTCCTGATGCACGTGATGACTCGTCCCAGCCTTCGATCGATGAATGGCTCATCACCATCTCGTACTTCGCCGTCTCGGAGATCAGAGGCGGACCCTCGGAATGCCCCCGAGTACGAGTCGCGAGCTTCACCCTGGCTGCCACGGGGAATCGTCCGGAAGACTCCCATCCACGTCCTTGAATCCGTAGGCATCCGCGATGCCTCGCGATGTCACCGCCTTCCCGCTGTACTGCATGACCCCCGGATCCTCCGCAAGGGCGACGACGGCCCGGCCGGTGAAGCGCTGGGACTCGGCTCCCTTCAGCTCGAACCCGGGTATGCCGAGCACACGTTCCGTCTTGACGAGGTTGGGCCACAGGGAGACGATCGCGACGCCGTGGCGCGATAGCGGGCGAGCGGCCTCCCGCGTGATGCGATCGAGTGCCGCCTTGCCGACGCCGTAGGCCAGATGATGGAAGAAGCGAATGGCGCCTGCGGAGCTGATGTTGACGATGAGGCCGCTCTCCTGGGGGACCATGATTCGCGCTGCGAAGTGCGTCCCCACGTAGGATGAGCGCGTTCCGACGTCGATCATCACATCCCAGTCCGAGATCGGGGTCTCCCAGAATGGCGTCCTGGGATTGAGCTTCGCCGGCACACTGAATGCATTGTTGACCAGGACGTCGAGTCGTCCAGCCTCGCGGCTCACCCTCTCGAAAAGCTCCGCGACCTGGGCATCCTGGGCGTGATCGCAGGCCACCACGATGCCCCTCCCGCCCAGGGCTTCCATCTCAGCCACGGTGACATCCAGGCTGCCCGCCAGGGCATCAGGGGGACGATCCGAAGCCTCGGAGATCGTCCGCCCGGAGACATAGACCGTCGCGCCGGCGGCAGCGAGCTCGAGCGCACAGCCTTTTCCGATCCCTCGGCTGGCTCCCGTCACGATGGCGACTCTTCCCTCCAACGACTTCATGCTGAACGATTCCCTCATCCGTCTGGCCCTCGGAGTCTGCTCGGCCCCGGGGCGCCTCATGATCGAGACTTGCCCTCAAGAAAGCAG
>CBDUYG010000044.1:0-13101 GCA_965371385.1 uncultured Myxococcales bacterium
AGTATCCGGTGGCCTGGCAGGATCACTTCTTCGGGGAGACGATGCTGGTCAACGGCATGGTCTGGCCCTTCCACGACGTGAAGCAGGGCAAGTACCGCCTGCGACTGCTCAACGGCTGCAACTCCCGGACCCTCACCCTCGAGTTCTGCCCGGGCTCGAACACCTCACCCTGCCCGAGCCCCGCCAGCTTCGAGCTGATCGGCCAGGAGGGAGGCCTGCTCTCCGCACCCGTCTCCATGACGAGCGTGACCCTGGGCAACGCCGAGCGCGCCGACGTGATCTTCGACTTCGCACCCTACGCAGGCAACACCGACGTCTACCTGGTGAACAGCGCGCCGGCTCCCTTCCCCGGGACTCCGGGTGTGGGTGTCGTCTCGGATGTGATGAAGTTCCAGGTGCAGGCACAGGCCGGCTTCACGGATCCGGTCCCCCCCAGCCTGCGCGCGATGGAGGTCCTCCAGGAGGTGGACGCGGTCGAGCACCGCACCTTCGAACTAAGCAAGGCCAGCGGTGATGCGTGCAGTCCGTTCATCTGGGAAGTCGTCACCACCGACGGCCTCAACGGGCCGGTGCTCGGCTCGAAATGGGACGACGAAATCACCGAGCTCCCGGAGCTCGACACCACCGAGGTATGGGGCTTCGCCAACCGTTCCGGGATCACGCATCCGATGCATATGCACCTGGTGATGTTCCAGGTGCTCGATCGTCAGGCCTTCGACGACGTGGGAGGCCTCATCGTGCCGATCGGATCGCCGGTGCCGCCACCGGCCCACGAGGCGGGCTGGAAGGATACGGTGCAGGTGGGCCCCAACGAGATCGTGCGGGTGATCGCGCGCTTCGACGATTACACGGGACTCTTCGCCTATCACTGCCACATCCTCGAGCACGAGGATCACGAGATGATGCGCCAGTTCCAGGTCGTGCCGGAGCCCGGTCTGGTGCTGATGCTCGTCTCGGGCGTCGCCGGCCTGCTGGCGATCGGCCGAAAGCGGATTCGTCCATAGCGGATTGCGAAGCGGGGGTGCGCCGAAAGCGGATTCGTCTGTAGCGAACCGTGCGGCCGAAGCGGAGAGCCCTCAGCGGATGAAGAGCCCTCAGCGGTTCCGCAGTAGCCTCAGCAGATCCGCGGCAGATTGGAGCCCGAGAGCAGGTCGATCGGTCGCTCGCCTCCAATGGCGGTACGCAGGGCTACCGGCGCCCGGCCGGGTGCGGCTGGCTCGACGACACCGATCGTCTCTGCCTCGCGGCCGCCCGGGTGATCTCGCATGCAGGCCAGGGCCTTGTCGGCATCACGCTCGTGCACGAACGCCACCAGCCTTCCTTCACTGGCCAGGTAGAGGGGGTCGAGTCCGAGAAGCTCACAGACCGCCCTGACCTCCGGGCGGACGGGCATCGCCGTCTCATCCAGGGAGATCCTCAGACCGGCGCGCTCCGCGACCTCGCCGCACACTGTACCCAGGCCGCCGCGCGTCGGATCGTGCATCGAGTGCACCTCCGCGCCGGAGTCGAGCAAGGCCTCGGTCAGGGATGCGAGGGGCATACAGTCCGAGCGCAGGCCCCGGCCATCCATGCCATGACGACACGCCATCACCGTTGCGCCGTGATCGGCCAGAGGCCCGCTCACGAGCACGGCATCGCCGCAGAGGATCCGATGGTCGCCGAGATCGCGCTCGGGCGGCGAGATGCCGAGCCCGGTCGTGACCGCGTAGACGCGGTCGCCCTTGCCTCGGGGCACGACCTTGGTGTCGCCTGCAACGATCTGCACACCCGCTTCCTGCGCGGCCCGTGCGGCGCCCTCCGCTACCGTGCGCAGCAGCGACTCCTCGCAGCCTTCCTCCAGGATCAACGCCCAGGTAAGCCAGAGGGGACGTGCGCCTGCCACCGCCAGATCGTTGACCGTGCCACATACCGATAGATAGCCGAGATCGCCGCCGGGAAAGACCGGCGGATCGACGACGAAGCCGTCGGTCGTGAGCGCCGGCCGGCCGGCCGGAAGCGCGTCGAGCAGAGCCGAATCCGAAAGGCTGTCGAGGGCGGGATTCGAGAGAACGGGAAGAAAGACGTCACGCACCAGATTGTGTGAGAGGCGTCCCCCCGCACCGTGGCCCAGCAGGATCCGATCGAAGCGCTTCATGCTCGAGCCCCCATCGCGAAGCGCTCGTGTCGATACCACGCCGCACACGTCCCCTCGCTCGAGACCATGCAGGCGCCCTTGGGATCGTCGGGAACGCAGACCTTGTCGAAGAGCGGACACTCGGGCGGCTCGATGCAGCCCTTGAGCACGTCGCCGCAGCGACAGCCGCGCGACTCGCGCGAAGGCAGCACCTCGACCGGCACGCGCCAGGCGTCGCGGTGGGCGAACTCGCGGCGCAGGCCCAGCCCGGACGCGGGAATCTCACCGAGCCCGCGCCAGCGCGTATCCACCGGCTCGAAGAAGCGCGCCATCAGCTCTCGAGCCCTGGGGTTGCCCTCCGGCGTGACGACCCTCGGGTAGAGGTTGTGGACCCTCGCGTGGCCGGAGACGAGCTGAGCGACGATGTCGTTCATGGCCGCCAGAATGTCGACCGGCGCGAAGCCCGCGATCGCCGAGGGGACGTGGTACTCCGTCTCGAGAAAGCGGTAGAAGTCCGAGCCCAGGATCACCGAGACGTGGCCCGGCAGCAGGAAGGCATCCACCCGCACTTCGCCGTCCGTGAGCAGGGCGCGCAGGGGCGGCTCGATGAGCTTGCCTCCGGCCAGCACGAGGAAGTTTGCGAGCGATTCGCGCTCGGCCTCGTCGAGAGCCGCGGCGATCGTGGGCATCGTCGTCTCGAAGCCGACACCGAGGAAGACGATCTTCTTGCCCCGATTTGCACGCGCCACGGCCAACGCATCGCGGGCAGAGTAGACGTCTCGCACGTCACATCCGATCGCCCGCTCGCGCTCGAGGCTGGTGTCGCTGGCGGGGACACGCATCAGATCGCCGAAGGTGCAGACGATGATGTCGGGCCGGCGCGCCAGGGCGACGGCACGATCGAGGTAGTCGACCGGTGTGACGCAGACGGGACAGCCCGGCCCGGAGATCAAGCGGATACCCGGCGGCAGCAGCCTGCGAATACCCGCCTCAGCGATCGCGTGGGTGTGGCTGCCGCACACCTCCATCACCGCGATCTCGCGCTCGAGTCGGCTCGCTTGATCGCGCAGCCTCGCACAGAGGGCCTCGACTCGGGCGGGATCTCGGAAGGCGTCGTCTCGTGCGCTCATTGCAGGGCTCCATCTTCGGGCAGGCACTCCTTCACGGGGCCCACCACCTGCTCGATCAGCTCGAGGGTTCGTTGGGCCTCCTCCTCGTCGATCAACGTGATCGCGTAGCCCGCGTGCACGAGCACGAAGTCGCCGAGCGAGGCCTCGGGGCACATCATCAGCGACACCTGTCGGCGTATACCGGCCACCTCGGCGGTGCCGTCGAATTCACGCCGGTCGACCACCTGCATGGGAATCGCGAGGCACATCATGCTCCTCCTTCGAATCGCGGCGGTGCGCCGCGCGCCAGGGTGGCGGCGGCGAGCACCGCCTGACCGTAGGCGAGCCCGCCGTCGCCTGGCGGCAGATCTACCGGCAGCAGGACCTTCAGCCCCAACGCCTCGTGCTCCTGCCGCAATCCCTCACGCAGGAGACGATTCGCGAGGCAGCCGCCGCCCAGCGCCAGAGCGGAGACATCCGAGGGCAGCACCCGCGCGCTCAGCTCCGCGGCAAGGTGGCAGAAGCTGACGTGGAAGCCGCGAGCGATACGCGAGGGCTCTTCGCCCTCGATCCATCGGCGGGTCGCTGCCAGCAGGAGCCTCGTCGACGGCAGGACGTCTTCGGCTTCGTGGCCGTCGTCAGTGCCGACCTCGGGCCATGGCGAGACGTCTTCGCCGGCGCGTGTCGCCAGCGCCTCGAGATGAGCGGCACACTCGCCCTCCCAGGAGTTCTCGAGTGTTCCGCTGAGCAGAGCGCCGGCCGCTTCGAAGACGCGGCCGGCCCCTGTGGCCCGGGGCCAGCCGCCCGCTTCGGCCAGGCCCCGCAGCGCACGTATCGTCGCCGGCTCCACGACCGGAGCGAGGGGAAGCTTCTCGATGAGATCCGCCGCACCTTCGGCGGCCAGCGCGGCAATCAACACTCGCCAGGGCTCACGAATGGCCCGCTCTCCTCCCACGAGCGAGATTTCGCTGCCTC
Source organism: uncultured Myxococcales bacterium (assembly GCA_965371385.1). Taxonomy (GTDB): domain Bacteria; phylum Myxococcota_A; class UBA9160; order UBA9160; family UBA4427; genus CBDUYG01. The sequence continues at coordinate 4,198 of CBDUYG010000044.1, forward strand.
TGGCCAGACGCTGCCACTCGAGATCGCCCGAGAGAAGCAGCCACTCGCAGCCCCAGGACGTGGCGTCGGGCCCGAAGCCGGTGCCGTCGAGTACCAGCGCCGCCGCGCGCGCCGAGGGCCCCGGAAACGCCCGGTGCTCACCCAGCACGGCAGCCGCGTGGGCGAGGTGGTGTTGCAGGGAGATCGTGTATCCCGCGCGATACTGGGCGAGTTGCTCTCCCATCCAGCGGCTCGGGTAGTCAGGGTGGAGGTCGAGTGCGAGTACTCGCGCCTTGACGTCGAGGAAGTCCTCGAGTCCTTTGCTGACCTCCAGCAGGAAGGCGCGTGCGGCGTCGCAATCGAGATCGCCCACGTGCTGGGAAGGGAATGCCTCCTCCCCCACCGCGAGGCAGGCGGTGGTCTGCAAATGCCCTCCCAGGGCCAGCACCGCCTCGTCGGCGGGCACGGGTGCGGGCAGGGGCAGCGGCATTGGCGTGTAACCCCTCGAGCGACGTATCGCGAAGGCGCCCGAGGCCGAGCTTCGCATCACCGAGTCGTCCACCCGCCGCACCACCTCGCGGTCGTGCAGCAGGAAGAGGTCCGCGAATTCAGTGAGGCGCTCGAGGGCCTCGTCGTTCTCCCGCGCGATCGGCTCGTCGAACGCATTGCCCGAGGTCATCACCAATGCGTCATAGGGTGCGTCTCGCATGAGCTCCACATGAAGAGCGGTGGTCGGGAGCAGGACACCGATGTCGTCGATGCCCGGAGCGACCTGCGCGGCGATGCCCGCGTCCTCGAGCCGCGGCGCGAGCAGGATCGGTCCATCCGCGGACGTCAGCAGATCTTCGTCGAAGGTGGAGAGCTCGACCATGCGGCGCGCACACGCGATGTCGCGCACCATCACGGCGAAGGGCTTGCTGGGGCGCCGTTTCGAAGTCCGCAGGCGCTCGACGGGTTCGTCAGAATCGGCACGGCAAGCGAGCTGGAAGCCGCCCAATCCCTTGACCGCCACGATACTCCCAGTGGCCAGGGCGTCGCGTGTGCGGGACAGGGCCTCGGCTCCCTCGGCGAGCGGACGCCCGTCCCCCGACGCCAGCCAAAGCCTCGGACCGCACTCGGGGCAGCAGGTCGGCTCGGCGTGGAAGCGGCGATCGGCCGGGTCGGTGTACTCCTCGAGGCAGCTGGGGCAGAGCGGGAAGCGATCCATCGAGGTGCGCTCGCGGTCATAGGGAAGACCGCGAACGATCGAAAAACGCGGACCGCAGTGGGTGCACGCGATGAAGGGATGGCGATGGCGTCGGTCCCGAGGATCGTCGAGCTCGCGGCGGCAGTCGTCGCACAACCTGGCGTCGGGCGGGATGCGGGCGCGCCGACGTGTCCCCGAGCTCGATGGGTCGACACGAAAGCCGCGCGGGAAGCTGGTGGCGACGTCTTCGATCTCGATTCCTTCGAGGCTCGCGAGGGGCGGCATGACCTCGGGCAGGCGCCGGAGAAAGCAGGAGAGGGCGGACGCCGGGCCCTCGACTTCGATCGTGGCGCCGTCGGCGTCGTTGCGCACGAGACCCGAGAGCTCGAGCTCGACGGCCAGCCGATAGACCGCCGGGCGGAAGCCGACCCCCTGCACGGTCCCGCGACAGCGCATCCGGCGCGCGACGATGGCGTCCACTGCGCCTACGCGGTCGCCGCGAGCCGGCGCTTGTCGTCGAGCATCTCCTGTAGCAGTGCGCACCATGAATCGAGTCCCTTTCCTTCCGTGATCGAGAGTTCCATTACCCGAGCATCCGGGTTGAGGGTCCGAACTTGCTCACTCGCGCGCTCGACGTCGAAGTCCACGTAGGGGAGCAGGTCCGTTTTGGTGATGAGCGTGATTCCGGCCCGCGCGAAGATGGCCGGGTACTTGAAGGGCTTGTCGTGGCCCTCCGTGACCGAGAGCAGAACCACCTTCACGTCTTCACCGAGGTCGTAGGAGGCCGGGCAGACGAGGTTGCCGACGTTCTCGAGGAAGAGGAGATCGAGGGGCAGCGAGCCGACGGCCGCCCCAGACGCCGCAATCGGCGCAAAGGGGGCGGCCTCGATCCCATCGCTGACCAGCCGCGCGTCCAGGTGGCAGGCGCCGCCGGTCACGATCTGGTGCGAAGGCATACCCGCGGCTCGAAGCCGCTCGGCGTCCATCTCGGTGGCGATGTCTCCCACCACGCAGCCCAGACGAAGCGGCTCCGGTAGCGCCCGGGCTGTGGCCTCGAGGAGCGTCGTCTTGCCCGAGCCCGGTGAGGAGACAATGTCGACGACGAGGGTGCCGGCCGAAGCGAAGCGGCCCCTCAGAACTTCAGCCTGGGCGTCGTTCGCCTCCAAGATCCTGCGCCGGTATTCGATGCGATTCATGGGTGTACCTCCTGGTCTCGATTCGCGGCCGAGTAGCCGAGGGAGATCAGATCGAGCTCGCTGCCGCCTTCCAGCCGAAGCGGCTCGGAGCAGCCGGGGCACAGACGCAGCCACGAGCCGGGCTGGGGCTCGGCGACCTCTCCGCAATCGACGCAGATCTGGTGAGTCCGATGCCACTCGATTTCGAGGCGTGCGCCGGCGTCCGGTCCCTCTGCCGTCACTGCCTGCCAGGCGAAGGAGAGCAGCTCGGGCTCGACGGCCGAGAGCTCGCCGATCGCCACCCGCACCTCGAGCAGGCAGCCACCCCCGTGGCGGGCGAGCTCCTTGCGGCAGCTGCGGTAGATCTCGGTCGCAATGCTCAGCTCGTGCATGGCGCTACTCCCGGCACCTCGCTCGCCTTGTCTCGTACTCGCCGGCAGAGCTCGGTCAGGACTCCGTCGGCGGCGGCCAGGGCGTCGGGCAACGCCTCGTGGACGCGAGCAGAGAGGCCGATCCCCGTGGCCAGCTCGGCAGGGCACACGCCCACCACAACGGCATACGGAGGCAGATCGCCCAGCAGCATCGCGGATGCGAGCAGTCCGCTGGCATTGGCACCGTGCCCCCCCACGCCCTGGGGAGCGACATGCTCGAGCGGGTCGCGCACCACCATGACGCTGCCGGGCTCCGCCCCCAGCGACACGGCGTCGAGAACGAGCAGCGCCCGCCGGCCGGATAGCTGGCCCAGAAGCGCAACGCCCTGAGTGCCTCCGTCGACGTACTCGATCTCGCCCTTCACCTCACGCACCTCATGATCCGCAGACCGGCGCGCCTGGAGTCGTCGGAGCAGCTCGAGCCCCACGCCATCGTCCTTCAGGAGCAGGTTTCCAAGCCCGAGCACGAGCACCGGAGCAACGTCCTGCTCGACGGCTACGCCCATTCGTCGGGCCTCACCCCGGCCCGGTGGCCCGACGTCATGCAGCCGCTCAGTCCTCACGGCCCTCGTCCTCCCCGACCGGTCGGAACTTGTTCCCGTCGATCATCGAGCTGACCAGACCGTTGCGAAACGCCCGGCCGTCGAGCATCACGATATAGATGTGCAGCACGGCGAAGACGACGAACCCCCATGCGAAGAGGTGGTGCCACATCGTAGTGTTGTAGAGGCCGCCGAGGAGGGGAACGACCCAGCCCACCAGGCGATCCCAGAACCCACCGGGGCTCGATTGCGCATAGAGCGCGAAGCCCGTGAGGATCTGTGCGAGGCCCAGCACGCCGACGAAGAGAACGTACGAGAGCCCCGCCAGGGCATTGTGACCCAGGTGGGGCCTGCCGGTCCGGAGCTTGAGATACTGGCTGGCCTCCTGGGTGAGGTCGCCCCACCAGTGCCGGCTCCAGATGCGCGGGAGTCCGGTGCGAGCATAACGATTGCCGAAGATCATCCAGGTCCCTCGCCAGAAGAAGGTGAGGGTGAAGATGATGGCGGCGGCAAAGTGCACCTCGCGCACCCATCCCATCGCGAAGTGGTTCCAGGCCTCGCCGCTCGTGACCAGGACCGGATGTGCGATGTAGAGGCCGGTGGCGAAGAGAAGCGTGAGACAGAGCGCGTTGATCCAGTGGAAGAGCCGAACGGGAAGCTCCCATACGTAGATCCGCTCGAAACGCGCAGGCCGATGAGTCGACTTGGTAACCGGATTCATGCTCGTGGTCGATTCCGTCATGCTGGCCTCCTCGGGGCCGACGACTCAGCGGACCTTCACCTCGGCGAGCTTGCGGCCGTCCGGTCCATAGACGTGGGACGCACACGCCAGGCAGGGATCGAAGGAGTGAATCGTGCGCAGTATCTCCAGCGGCTGCTCCGGGTCTGCCATCGGTGTACCCAGGAGCGCCGCCTCGTAGGCACCCTTTTGTCCCCGTGCGTCCTTCGGCGAGGCGTTCCAGGTAGAGGGGACGACCGCCTGGTAGTTCTCGATCTTCTCGTCCTTGATGTGGATCCAGTGGCCCAGAGCGCCGCGAGGCGCCTCCGTGAGCCCGTAGCCCATGGCCTCCCGCGGCCACGACGAGGGCTCCCAGAGGTCGGTGTTGGCGGTGGCCGTCATGCCGGCCTTGATGTTCGCCACCAGCTGCTCGTACTCCTCCATCAGCCAGCCGACGCATAGCTTGGTCTCGAGTCCGCGGGCCGCCGTACGCCCGAGGGTCGAGAAGAGGGCGGTTGCAGGGACTCCCAGCTTGCCGAGCGCCATGTCGACCACCTCCCGGAACTCGTCCCGACCCGACGCATAGCCGACCAGCATCCGCGCCAGGGGCCCGACCTCGACCGAGTGGCCCTTCCAGCGCGGCGTCTTCAGCCAGGTGTAGGCGGCGTTCTCGTCCAGATGCTCGTAGGGAGGCATGGGCCCGGTGTAGTCCGGCTCGGTGACGCCCACCGAAGGATGAAGGCTGGTCTCTCCGTTCGGGTACTTGTACCAGGAGTGAGCGATCTCCTCCTGGATCTGCTCGGGGTCTTCCGGATCCACCGGCAGGACTTCGGAGAGGTTCTTGTCGAGGATCGCTCCGCGTGGAAAGCGAAAGCTGTCGGGATCGCCGTTCGGGTTCTGGGGGAGATCGCCGTAGACCATGTAGTTTCCGAGCCCGCCGCCGATCTCGGTCCACTCGGGATAGAAGGACGCGATGGCGAGCAGATCGGGGATGTACATGTGATCGATGACCGCGCTGGCTTCCTGGATCAGCGACTTGACCTGGTTGAGCTTTTCGATGCCGATCGCCGAGTCGTCGTCGAGGTTGATCACACAGGGCATGCCGCCCACGAGGTAGTTGGGGTGCGGATTCTTTCCGCCGAAGATGGTGTGGATCTTGACGATCTCCTTCTGCCACTTGAGTGCTTCGAGATAGTGTGCCACCGCCATCAGGTTGGCTTCGGGAGGAAGCTTGTAGGCAGGGTGTCCCCAGTAAGCGTTGGCGAAGATGCCGAGCTGCCCCGAGTCGACGAAGCGCTGGAGCGTCTTCCTCGTGTCCGCGTAATACCCCGGCGTGGCCTTGTGCCAGTGAGGTGAGATGCTCTGGTTGAGCTGGGCGGTCGCAGCCGGGTCGGCCGAGAGAGCCGAGACGACATCGACCCAGTCGAGGGCGTGGAGCTGATAGAAGTGCACCACGTGGTCCTGCACCATCTGGGTAAGGAACATCATGTTCCGGATGACGCTCGCGTTTGCGGGGATCTCGATCGCGAGGGCGTTCTCCACCGCCCGGATCGACGCGAGCGCGTGCACGGTGGTGCAGACGCCGCAGATCCGCTCGGTGAACGCCCAGGCGACGCGCGGGTCGCGGCCCTTGAGAATGACCTCGATTCCGCGCCACATCGTGCCCGAGGAGATGGCGTCCGCGATTTCGCCTTGCTCGTTCAGCATCGCCTCGATTCGCAGATGCCCCTCGATCCGCGTGATGGGGTCCACGACAACTCGGGTCATGCCGTCGCTCGTCGTCGTCATCTCGTGCCTCCTGCGTCAGGGCCCGAAGAGTCGGGGCCGTCTCTGCGCCTGGACTCCCCGCTACTGCTCGTCCTCACTCTCCTCCGAGCCCGAACGCGTCGCCTGCTTGATCGCGTAGGAAACTCCGTGGAAAGCCGCCCCCGCCGCCGCCGCTCCGACCGCGATCTTGCCGATCTGGTTGGGCGTGGACTCGATGCCCGGCACGGGGATGCTGGTCACGCGCTCGTAGAAGGAGTCGTTGTCCCAGAAGTTCTCCTCGCTGCAGCCGATGCAGCCGTGCCCGGAGCCGATCGGGAAGGACACGCCGTCGTTCCACATCATGCTCGAGCAGGCGTTGTAGGTGGTCGGCCCGCGGCACCCCATCTTGTAGAGACACCAGCCCTTCCTCGCCGCATCGTCGTCCCAGCTCTCGACGAACTGTCCGGCGTCGAAGTGGGCGCGCCGGTAGCACTTGTCGTGCACCCGCTGCCCGTAGTAGGCCTTGGGTCGATTCATCCGGTCCAGCTCCGGCAGCCGACCGAAGGTCAGGATGTAGGTCAGCAGCCCGGTCATCACCTCGGCAATCGGCGGGCAGCCGGGCACGTTGATCACCGGCTTGTCGAAGATGAGCTTTCGAACGGGCTTGGCGCCCGTGGGGTTGGGGTAGGCGGCTTGCACGCATCCGTTCGAAGCGCACGAGCCCCACGCGATAATGAAGCGCGCGTGCTCCGCCGACTCCAGCAGCATGTCGAGGAAGCTCTGCCCCGCCACGGTGCAGTAAACACCCCCGTCCTTGGTGGGCGCGTTGCCCTCCACGGCCAACACATATTCTCCCGGGTAGTCCCGGATCATGTTGGTTCGGATCTCCTCCGCCTGGTGGCCGGCGGCGGCTTGCAGGGTGTCGTCGTAGTCGAGAGAAATCATGTTGAAGATGATGTCCTGAACGATCGGATGAGCCGAGCGGAGGAACGACTCACTGCAGCAGGTGCACTCGAGCCCGTGCAGCCACATCACCGGGATGCGCGGCTGCGTCTCGAGCGCACTCACCACGCGGGGCACCATGCTGGCGTCGATCCCCATCGCGGCGGCGGTCATCGTGCAGAACTGGAGAAATTGCCGTCGTTTGATGCCGTGGCGACGCAGAACCTCGTAGGTGGTGGGGCGAGTGGTGGTGTCGGTCATCTCCGATCCCTCCTGTCTCGGTGGGGATAGAGGATGCAAATACGGTGCCCTTGACTCGCTTTCGCTCGAGTCAGGGTCTCGCCGACCGAAAGGGCCAGCTCGCCGCTCTGTGGTGCAAAGAGGGCGCTCGCGGCCAAGTCGGCACAATTGGATGGGCGGAAAGTGCTACGGATGATCTCGGAGCCCGGACGCGCTCCACGGACTCGGTGACACTATGATGTGAGACAATCCGCCCCGTCGACGGGGCGTCGCGTCACCGGCAACGAATCTTCGCGGCGGATCGCGCCTGGTGAGAGCGCCTGTGTCAGAAAAACCAGGCTGACTCGAGACTCCCCTACACGCCCAGGCTCCTAGACCGTCAATACCTTGATCAGGCTCGTGCTGCCCGCCTCCCGATCCACGCCGTGCGTCACCACGACGATGTCTCCGGGCTCGACATAGCCCTTTTCGATGCCGACCTCGATCGCGAAGCGCACCATCGCATCGTCCGACCGCTCCCCTTCGAAGAGGATGCGGGTCACGCCCCAGTTCATGCTCAGCCGGGAGACGACATCGGCGGAGACGGTCACCGCGAGAATCGGGCACTGGGGACGGAACTTCGAGATCGAGCGGGAGGTGAAACCGCTCTCGGTGAGGGTGATGATCGCCGCGGCGTTGAGGTGGCTCGCCATCGTGATCGCGGCCTGGCTGACGGCGTCCGTGACCTTGTTCTGGGGCTCGGAGATGGTGTGCTGAAGGTGCCCGTACTGATTCAGGGAGCCTTCGGCGCGCGCGGCCAGGGTCGCCATGGTGCGAACGGCTTCGACGGGATACGAGCCCGTAGCCGTCTCCCCCGAAAGCATCACCGCCGAGGTGCCGTCGAAGATCGCGTTGGCGACGTCGCTCACCTCGGCCCGGGTGGGGATGGGGTTGCGCTCCATCGAGTCGAGCATCTGGGTCGCGGTGATGACGGGCTTCCCGTTGCGGACCGTCTCGTAGATGATCCGCTTCTGAATGATCGGGACGTCCTCGACATCCACCTCGACTCCGAGGTCACCGCGGGCGACCATCGTTCCGTCCGCCTCCTTGATGATTTCTTCGAGGTGATCGACACCCTCCTTGCTCTCGATCTTCGCAATGATCGGAATCCGCGCACCGTGCTCGCCCAGGATCCTGCGGATCGCGGTGATGTCCTCCCGGCTTCGCACGAAGGAGGCCGCGATATAGGTGATGTCGGATTCGATCGCGAAGAGGATGTCGTCGCGGTCCTGGTGGCTGAGATCCGCGAAGGGCCGGATGATGTCGGGGATGTTCACTCCCTTGCGATCGCCGAGGAGTCCTCCGCGGATGATCTTCGAGCGGATCTCGCCGCCCTCGACCTCTTCGACCCGCAGCTCGATCGCACCGTCGTCGAGCAGGATCCGGGTGCCCGGGCTGACTTCTCGGGGCAGGAGCTGATGGGATACGGAGACACCGTCGGCATCTCCGATTCGACCATCGGTATGAAGAACGAAGGAGTTGCCCACCGTGAGCGTCACCGCTCCAGATTCGATCCGACCCGTGCGGATCTCGACACCGCGGGTGTCGAGCATGATCCCCACGTAGGTGTCGAGCTCCCGGGCCGCTTGCCGAATCGTCTCCACCCGCTTGCGGTGCTCTTCGTGGGTGCCGTGGGAGAAGTTCAGGCGGGCCACGTTCATGCCCTCCCGGATCATCGCCTCGAGGGTCTCGAGTGAGTCCGAGGCCGGTCCGATGGTGGCGATGATCTTGGTCTTGCGAAGAATACGACGCGCCACGGCTGTGAAGCCCTCCGACTGCAGTGAAGCGCTTTGAATCGCGCTGCACCTTCAACTACGCCTTCAACCACACCTTCAACTACACGTTCCACTACGTCTTCACTCACGCAAGGAGTGAGGCGCAGGCATGTTACAACGTCGAGGTCCGG
>CBDUYG010000045.1:0-12953 GCA_965371385.1 uncultured Myxococcales bacterium
GGCGGGCGCGGCGAGTTGGAGAGATTCAGGAGGAAGGGAGACAGGAGAGCGAGACGGAAGAGCGAAGCTCGGAGGCATGCGTGTATCGAGACATCCCCGAAGACCTTCGATCGCTGATCGAGCCGATCGTTGCCGAGCAGGATTGTGAGCTGGTCGACGTGGATATCCGCCCTCACTCTTCCGACGGCATGATTCGGATCACGATCGACACTGCGGCCGGGGATGGTCGGGTGCCGATTGCTTGTTGCGAGGAGGTCTCGCGGGAGGTCGCCGTGCAGCTGGACGCGATCGACATCATGCCTGGGAAGTATCGTCTCGAGGTGACCTCTCCCGGTCTCGATCGGATCCTGGCAAGAGAGAAGGATTTCGTCTCGGCGTGTGGCTCGGAGGTCAAGCTCAAGACCCGGCGACCGATCGGCGAGCGCCGGCGGTTCAGAGGAATCATGGTCGATTTTCGAGACGGGGTTGCCGTACTCGACGTCGACGGGAAAGAAGTGAAAGTCCCTTTCGAGGAAGTCGAGAAAGCCAACTCACTGTATCAATTCAGTCGCGACGACTTTGCCGGGCACGGATCCGGCGATGTCTCCGAGTGACGGAGTAGCGTGGTCATGCTTGGTCAGAATCTAAAGCGCGAGATCGACCAGATCGCAAAAGACAAGGGCATCGACTCGGGGGAGATCATCTCCGCCCTCGAGGAGGCGATGACCCAGGCGGCACATCGTCGACACGGCCTCGAGAAGGATATCGAGGCCCGTTACAACGACGAGCTGGGCGAGATCGAGATTTTCGAGTTTCGCGAGGTGGTCGAGGAGATCACCGATGCCGAGAACCAGATCCTGATCGGGAGCGCCCGGGCGGACTACGATGCGGATGCCGAGCTCGGAGACGAAATCGGGGTCAAGATGGATACGGCCGACTTCGGGCGCATCCTGGCCCAGACGGCGAAGCAGGTGATCATCCAGCGCATCCGTGACGCCGAGCGCGACAACACGTTCGAGGAGTACTCGGATCGCAAGGGCGAGATCGTCAACGGTATCGTGCGGCGATTCGAGAAGGGCGCCCTGATCATCGACATGGGACGCGCCGAAGCCGTGCTGCCTCCCAAGGAGCAGGTGCCCCGGGAGAACTATCGCCCAGGCGATCGGGTTCGCGCGTATGTCATCGATGTCACCAAGGCGACGAAGGGGCCGCAGATCATTCTCTCCCGCGCTTCGACGGAGATGCTCACCAAGCTCTTCGAGCAGGAGGTGCCGGAGATCTACGAAAAGATCGTGACGATCGAGGCTGCGGCACGTGAGCCGGGCGGCCGCTCGAAGATCGCGGTGTCTTCTCGCGATAGCGACGTCGACCCCGTCGGCGCGTGTGTCGGCATGAAGGGCAGCCGGGTTCAGGCGGTCGTACAGGAGCTGCGCGGTGAACGGATCGACATCGTTCCCTGGAGCCCGGACGCTGCACGCTATGTGTGCAGTGCACTCTCACCCGCCCAGGTGTCGAAGGTGATCATCGACGAGGCGACGCAGTCGATGGACGTCATCGTCCCCGACGATCAGCTCTCCCTCGCGATCGGTCGCCGGGGCCAGAACGTTCGCCTCGCGGTGCAGCTCACCAACTGGCGCATCGATATCAAGAGCGAGACGAAGATGCGCGAGACGGCGCGCTGGCTCTCCGAGGCGGTTTCGCTCGTCGAGGGGTGTGGCGATCCGGAGGCCGATCTGCTGCTTCAGCAGGGGATCGCCTCGCTCGAGGATCTCGCAGAATGCCCCGAGGAGCTGCTCACCCAGCTGCCTGGGATCGACGAAGAGAGCGCGCGAAAGATCAAGGAGAAGGCGGCCGAGCTGGCCGTGCGCAAGATCGAGGAGGAGGAGCAGGCGCGCATCGATGCCGAACAGGCCGAGGCAGCCCTGCGCGAGGAGGCCGCCCTGGCAGCGGCAGCGGCCGCCGCAGCCGAGGAGAGCGCGGGTGAAGACGCTCCCGAGGCGGGCGAGTCGAGCGAGCCGAACGAATCGAGTGAAGGCGAAGAGACAGAGGGCGAGGGCCCGACGGCCTGAGTATGAGCAACAACCCGGGATTCGGCGCGATAGAGGATCCCCGAGTGTATTGGCTACCCAAGACGAATGGCGAAGATCAGAATATATAAGCTCGCCGAAGAGCTGAAGCTCGAGAAGGATGATCTCCTCGAGAAGGTCAAGGCTCTCGGAATCGAGATCAAGAGTGCGACCTCGGCGCTGACCGACGAGCAGGCCGCTGAGGTCCGCACGAAGATCGGCGGTCAGGTTGCGGCGAAAGCCGACATGGACGAGAAGCGGGTCCTGCGCAAAGGCGGATCCGCAGTCATCCGTCGTCGCAAGAAGGTCAAGGTCGAAGAGCCCGAGCCGGTAGTCGAAGAGCCCCCGGTCGTAGCCCCCGCGGAGGTGGCGGAGTCCGATCCCGCGATCGCGGCCGTGGCTGACGAGATCGCGATCAGCCCGGAGCCGGGCTCCGACGTTGGCCAGGACGCCGCAGTCGCGCCGGATTCGGATGCCGCTGGAGAGGTCGCCCAGCCCGTTGCAAAGCGCGAAGGGCCTGCTTCACGTGAAGACACACCTCGCAAGACCACTCCGTCCCAGCAGCCCGGCGGGGCCGGTCCGGGCGGAGGCAAGGGAAAGCAGCGCAAACGCGTTCGCGAGGTGGTGAACGTAAACGAGCAGGAGAAGTTCGGACGCCAGATCACGAGTCGCGGAGCCGGTCAACGCCGCATGCCGATGGCGCCCAGCCGAGCCGTCTCGAACCCCCGACGCAAGCGCCGTGATGCTCCGGCCCCGCTCGCTGTGGTGAAGCCGTTGGGCGATCAGAAGCGGGTGATTGCCATCGAGGACGAGATCAGTGTCGGCGAGCTCGCGAAGCTCGCAGGCGTGAAGGCGCCGATGATCCAGGGCAAGTTGATGGCTCTGGGCATCATGGTCACCGTCAACCAGCGGGTCGACGTCGAGACCTGCCGCAAGGTGGCGGACGATCTCGGCTTCGAGGTGCAGGACCGCAGCTTCCAGGAGACGGAGTTCATCAAGGCTCCCGAGGTCGATGCCGCCGAGGACGAGGCCAAGCTCGCTTCTCGCCCGCCGGTCATCACGGTGATGGGCCACGTGGACCACGGCAAGACGTCCATCCTCGATGCGATTCGCGTCTCCAAGGTGGCCGACGTCGAAGCCGGCGGGATCACCCAGCACATCGGCGCCTATCAGGTGGCGAAGAACGGGTCGCTCCTCACCTTCATCGATACTCCCGGCCATGCGGCCTTCACCCAGATGCGCGCGCGCGGCGCCCAGGTGACGGATCTCGCCGTCTTGGTGGTTGCCGCCAATGACGGTGTGATGCCCCAGACGGTCGAGGCCATCGAGCACTGCCGGGCCGCCGACGTTCCGATGGTGGTTGCGATCAACAAATGCGATCTGCCGGAGTCCGACCCGGCCAAGACCCGATCGCGCCTGATGGAGCACGACATCGTCTCGGAGGAGTTCGGTGGCGATGTGATCTGCGTCAATGTTTCGGCCAAGACCGGCGAAGGGCTGGATCAGCTCCTCGAGATGCTCTCGCTTCAGGCGGAGGTTCTCGAGCTGAAGGCGAACCCCGATCTCAAGGCGCGCGGCGTCGTGCTCGAGTCCGAACTCGACAAGGGTCGCGGCCCGCTGGCGACGATCCTGATGCAGAGCGGGACCCTGCGCAAGGGCGACACCGTGGTCGCGGGTACCGAGTGGGGCCGTGTTCGGATTCTCGAGGATAGCGAGGGCAATAGGATCAAGGAGGCGGGGCCCTCGGCTCCGGTTCGAGTCCTCGGCCTCTCGGGTGTTCCCGGCGTCGGCGAGACCCTGGACGCCGTCGAGAACGAGCGGGCCGCCAAGAGCATCATCGAGCATCGTCTGGAGAGGGAGCGGGGCAAGACCGGCAAGCCGCGACCCCGGCTCAGCCTCGAGGACTTCCTCGCCCAGGCGGACTCCGAGGAGGCGAAGGAGCTGCGCGTCGTCCTCAAGGCGGATGTGGGCGGTACGCGCGAGGCCGTGAAGGACGCTCTCGAGAAGCTCTCGACCGAGTCGGTCAAGCTCAGTGTGCTCTCGTCCAGTGTCGGCGGGATCACCGAGAATGACGTCATGCTGGCTTCGGCGAGCGACGCGATCGTCCTGGGCTTCAGCGTCCGTCCCGATACCGCCGCTAGCCGGGCCGCCGACGAAAATGGAGTGGAGATCCGCACCTACTCCGTCATCATGGCACTTCTCGACGATGTGCGCGGGGCGATGGCGGGGCTGTTGCCGCCGACGGTGAAGGAGATCGCCCAGGGCCGCGCGGAGGTGCGAGAGACCTTCGTGATTCCGAAGATCGGTACCGTCGCGGGCTCCATGATCACCGATGGCCTCGTGAAGCGGAACGCGAATTGCCGCCTGGTGCGCGATGGCGTCCAGATCTACGAGGGGAAGGTCGGCTCGCTGCGTCGTTTCAAGGACGACGTCGCCGAGGTGACGAACGGCTACGAGTGCGGCATCGGGATCTCGACCTACAATGACATCAAGGTCGGTGACGTCATCGAGGTCTACGAACTCCAGGAGGAGCCGGCGACGCTCTGACCCCGCTGCTCCGACTGGGAGCGATTCAGGGTTGCGGGGGCGTCAGGGTCGTCGGGGTCGAGAGGTGAGAGCCGAGGCGGGGACGGACGGAATCAAACCGCGGACTCCCCGGGAATCCCTCAGCGTGTGGGGGAGCGATGATCGTTGGCGCAGCGCTGGTCGAGATTCACGTACACGGCTCTCAATCCCTCAAGCAGAAGCGGGGCGTCGTGCGCTCCATTCAGCAACGCCTGCGGAATCGATTCAATCTCTCGGTTGCCGAGGTCGGAGGGCAGGGGACCTGGCAGCGCGCGGTGTTCGGCCTGACGACGGCGGGCGCCGAGGCGGTGCCGGTGAGAAGGGTGCTCGAACGGGCCATCGACTTCATCGAAGAGCTTCATCTCGCGGAGATCGTGAACTCTGATCTGGAGCTCCTGGTGCTGCCGCACGAGGCGAGCTTCATCGAGGGAGAGCAGCTCGCTGATGAATGGGATGCTTCGGCTGCGAGTATCGACGGCGATGAATTCGATGCAGGCGGCCCGAGACAAGGGGTCCGGCCCCCCGAACCATCGATCGATGAATCGATCGACGAATCAGTCGACGAATCAGTCGACGAATCAGACGAGCGAGAGGACTGAGATTTGTCGCTGCGAACGGAACGCATCGGCCAGCAGCTGCGAAGCGAAATCGCACGCGTGCTGCGAGACGTGGTGAGCGATCCACGTGTCCACGACGTGACCCTCACGGGGGTCGATGTCTCTCCGGATCTCAGCAACGCCATCGTGCACTGGAGCATATTCGACCGGGCGGCTTCCGGCCGTGACGAGGTGGTCTCCGAGGAGCTCCTCAGTGAGATCGAGACCGGTCTCGAGTCGTGCGCCGGCTTCGTGCGGCGCAATCTCGCTGGGACGCTCGAGCTGCGGCGCATGCCCGAGCTACGTTTTCGTTACGACCCTTCCCTGCAATTGGGAGGGGAAACCCTGGAGCTTTTGCAGGCGATCCACGATGGCAAAGAAAAGAAATCGCAATAGACGGGCTTCCGAGAAGCCCGGGCCGGCGGGGTTCCTGGTCGTCGACAAGCCGCCGGGGCGCACCTCGCACGACGTCGTCGACGCGGCGCGCAAGTGGTTCGGGACGCGGCGAATCGGCCATCTGGGCACCCTCGACCCTCAGGCGACGGGAGTGTTGCCCCTGGCCATCCGCGAGGCCACCAAGCTGATCTCGTTCATCCGGAACGATGAGAAGAGCTACGTGGGGACGATTCATCTGGGAGTCGAGACCGATACCCTGGACGCCCAGGGGACGGAGGTTCGTCGTTTCGAGGGTGAGCTCCCCGGTGAGGCGGAGGTCGAGGCAGCGCTCGAGCCCTTCCGGGGCGAAATCGAGCAGGTTCCGCCGATGTACAGCGCGGTGAAGCGAAACGGCGTGCCCCTGCATCGGCTGGCTCGCCGGGGCGAGGAGGTGGAGCGAGAGCCGAAGAAGATCCGCATCGAGCGCCTCGATCTGATTCGCTTCGAGACTCCCCGGGCCGAGATCATCGTCGACTGCTCCACGGGCACCTATGTGCGGGTGCTGGCGGAGGACATCGGTAAGGTGTTGGGCTGCGGCGCTCACCTCGAGAGTCTTCGCCGGATGCGTAGCGGCCGCTTCGACGCCAGCCAGGCGATCCCCTTCGATCAGCTCGAGCGGGACGCGGACGCGGACGAGATCGAGAAGAGGCTGATCTCTCCCGCGGACGCGATGGGACTGCCGTGTCTCGAGTTGGGGGCCGAGAGCACTCGTCGCGTCCTGCACGGCGGGGACATCTCTCCTGGTGCGCGGCTCAAGGTCGCCCCTGGGGAACTCGTTCTCTGTTTCGGAGATGCAGGGCAGCTTCTCTCGCTGATGGAGGTCAGACCCGATCGCAGGCTCTGGCCGGTGAGGGTCCTTTCCCCCGAAGCGAGCTGAAAGCTCCTTCAACTCGGGGCGTTGCGTGTCGATAGGCAGTCTGTCACAATGCCGCCCACTCGAATCCCCGGTTCATCGGGGACGAGCGGCGATCGGTGCACACCAGTTCCACAGTTCCAGCCCGCACCGATCCAGATCTCGACGCGAATCCGGGGCACGATCTCGAACCATGACCATGGAACGATTCTTGGTTCAGCTCCCTCGAATCGAGTACCAATGTGAGTACCGACGTGAGTACCGATGTGAGTACCGATGACAGTCGGGAGCCCGGGAAGATTCGGGTTGATCTTGCAGCGAGACTCCAGGTCAGAGCAACCGTCCACAAGAACCGTTCGTGAGAACGGTTCGTAAGAGGTGAGGTGTAGTGCGTTGATCTCCGCCGAAGCGAAGCGACAGACAATTGAAGAATTCCGCCGGCAGGATGGAGACACAGGTTCTCCCGAGGTGCAGGTGGCGCTCCTGACGAAGCGGATCAACGAGCTCTCTGGCCATTTCAAGACCCACGCGAAAGATCATCACTCGCGACGCGGCCTGCTCAATATCGTGAGCCAGCGGCGTCGCCTTCTCGACTATCTCAAGCGGAAGGATGCGGATCGATACGTGGCGCTGATTGGGCGCCTGGGTCTGCGTCGCTAGATGATGTGTGGGAGTTCGCCTCTTCAGATGGAAGAGGTCGAGCGACGAATAACGAACGGGCGCCCGAGGGAGCGAACCGTCAAGGAGTGTGGGAATCGGTCATAAGCGAAGGTTGCAGCGTTGCCGGCAGAACTCTCTGCGAAGTCTTCTACAGAATTCTGTGCAGAGTAGTCGCCACCGGGTTCCAACCCGGATCCTAGGGGTGGAAGGGGTGGAGAGAAGAGCCCTCCATGGATGGCCTCCCGGTCGCAACGATGAGTTCACTTCGAGTATGACTGATCCCGCATTCCCGACCGATTCTCCTCTCTTGATGCCCACCAAGCCTTTCGGCGCGGACGCCTGCCTGGCATCCGGAAGCCGAAGAGGAGATCTATAGTCATGCCTTATTGGTTCGAACCAACCAGCGTTTCCTTCGAGGTCGGCGGCAAGGAGCTGACCCTCGAGACGGGACTGATCGCAAAGCAGGCGGCGGGAGCCGTCGTCGTCCGCCAGGGCGGCACCGCTGTTCTCGTGACGGCCGTCCACTCGAAGCCGCGAGCCGGAATCGACTTCTTCCCCCTTACCGTGGATGTCGTCGAGAAGTTCGCCGCCGCGGGCAAGATTCCCGGTGGATTCTTCAAGCGCGAGGGCCGTCTGTCGGATCGCGAGGTTCTAAACTCGCGCTTCATCGATCGCTCCATCCGGCCGCTCTTCGCGGACGGTTACAACGACGAGACCCAGGTGACCGCTACGGTGCTCTCGTCGGATCCCGAGTGTCCCGTCGACATCTGCGCCTTCGTTGGCGCCTCGGCGGCACTCTCCATCTCGGAGATCCCCTTTCTCGGGCCGATCGCCGCAGTTCGATTGGGCCGGATCGAGGGCGAACTCATCGTCAACCCGACGCCGGAGCAGCAAGGAGAGAGCGACCTCGAGCTGATCGTCGCCGGGCACCGCGGATCGATCGTGATGGTCGAGGGCGGAGGGGATCAGATTCCCGAGGATGAGATGCTGCGGGCGCTGAAGTTCGCCCACGAGCAGCTGCTCCCGATCATCGAGAAGATCGAAGAGTTGCAGAAGCAGGTTGGCAAGGAGAAGATCGTTCCGCCCGAGGCCGAGGATCTCTCGGATCTCTGGAGCGGCATCCGCAGCCGCTGCGAGGATCGCCTCAGCGAGGCGTATCGCATCGAGACCAAGCACGAGCGCTCCACGACCGTGAAGGCGATCGAGAAGGAAGTGCTCAACGAGTACATGGATGAGTACCGGAAGGCCGAAGTCTCGATCAAGAGCCTCGAGGACTACGAGAACCGCTCGAACGGCGCTGCCTCCCTGCGCAAGAACGTGAAGAACGTCCTTCACGACCTGGGCGCCGAGATCGTCCGCGAGCGCGTGCTCGCCTCGAACGAGCGCATCGACGGCCGCGGCCCGGCGGATATCCGCCCGATCGCGTGCGACGTTCGCGTCGTGCCCCGGCCCCACGGTGTCGCGCTCTTCACCCGCGGCGAGACCCAGGCGATGGTGACCACCACCCTCGGCTCGGGCTTCGACGAGCAGACGATCGACGGCATGAGCGGCCGTTACAAGAAGACGTTCATGCTCCACTACAACTTCCCGCCCTTCTCGGTGGGCGAGGCGCGGCCCTTGCGTGGGCCCGGCCGCCGCGAGGTGGGACACGGGACTCTGGCCGAACGAGCGGTCACCCCGGTGCTGCCCGATCACGACGACTTCCCGTATACGATTCGTGTGGTCTCCGAGACCCTCGAGTCGAACGGTTCGTCGTCGATGGCAGCGGTCTGCGGCTCGGTGCTCTCGATGCTCGACGCGGGCGTGCCCCTCAAGGCTCCGATTGCGGGAATCGCGATGGGACTCATCACCGACGGCGAGCGCACGACGGTGCTCTCCGACATCCTGGGCGACGAGGATCACCTCGGCGACATGGACTTCAAGGTGGCGGGCTCACCGGATGGCATCACCGCCCTGCAGATGGACATCAAGGTCAAGGAGATCAACTGGGACATCCTCGAAAAGGCGCTGACCCAGGCCCGCGAGGGACGTCTCCACATCCTCGACTGCATGCGCAAGGACACCGAGGAGAAGCTCCACGGTCTCCAGCCCCGCGCCGAGCTTCACGAGTTCGCTCCGCGGCTCGAGGTGCTCTTCATCAAGCCGGACCGGATCCGCGACATCATCGGGCCTGGCGGCAAGGTGATCCGCGCCATCCAGGAGACGACCGGTGCGAAGATCGACGTCGACGATTCGGGCCGGGTTGCCGTCTTCGGCCCCGACGCCGATTCGGTGAAGGTCGCCCTCTCGATGGTGGACGAGCTCACCCAGGAGGCGGAGATCGGTCAGATCTACCTCGCCAAGGTGAAGCGGATCGCCGACTTCGGCGCCTTTGCGGAGATCTTCCCGGGCACCGACGGTCTGATCCACATCAGCCATCTGGCAGCGGGTCGCGTGGACAAGGTTACGGACATCCTCTCCGAAGGGGACGAGGTCCTGGCCAAGTGCATCGATATCGATCCCGCGGGTCGCATCCGGCTCTCCCGCAAAGAGGCTCTGGCCGAGATGTCCGAGAAGGAGTAGGTCTCGGTGGGCCCGGGAGATTCCACGACCGTCGAGTCTCCTGAAGCCTTCGAGAGCGTGCCCGTGACACCGACGATTCCGGTGCAGATCCAGCGCCTGCCTCATGCGCAGGGGCTGGATCTGCCCAGGACCGCCACTCCGGGCTCGGCGGGCGTCGATCTGACAGCCGCCCTGGATACGGACATCACCCTCACGGTCGCCCCCGGCCGGCGCGAGCTGGTCCCGACGGGCATCAAGATTGCCATCCCCGACGGCTTCGAGGCCCAGGTGCGTCCGCGCAGCGGCCTCGCCCTGCGCCACGGTATCGTCGTCCCCAACTCCCCGGGCACGATCGACTCGGACTATCGCGGTGAGGTGAAGGTGATCCTGCTCAATGCGGGATCCGAAGCCTTCACGATCCGGCGCGGCGATCGGATCGCCCAGCTCGTCGTCGCTCCCGTCGTACTGCCCGAGTGGGTGGAGGTTGCGAGCCTGGGTGATACGGTTCGGGGTGCTGGAGGCTTTGGCCATACGGGCCGGGGTCAGCCGGCGGAGCGAAGCTCGGACGGCTGCGGGAATGCGTCCGAAGATACTTCGGGTGACGGCACTGGGGAGGAGTCACGTTGAGCGAAGGCTCGGATGTTGTCGATGAAGGTGGGGGCTCGGGAGCGTCGGAGGCGTCGGTCGCCTCGGAAGCCCAGCACGAGTCGAACGGGGCCTCTGGATCGGAGCCCCTTCACCCGCGACCGCCCACCCCCATGACCGCGAAGAGCAGAAGCGGGCCGAGTGAGCTGGTCCGGCGGATCTTTACCGCCGTCATCCTGATCCCCATCGTGCTCTGGGTCATCGCAGAAGGGGGGCTGATCTACCTCGCCACCGTCGCAGCCTTCAGCCTGATTGCCCAGCGCGAGTTCTACGGGCTGATCGAAGACAAGGGTGCGCGACCCATGGTCGCCGTGGGGCTCGGATTCGGTCTCGCGGTGATCCTCGTGTCCTACTGGGGCAACGAATACCACGCGACCCTCTTCATGACCGCATCCCTCTTCGTGATGATGTTCGCCCAGCTACGCAAGGCCGAGATCAGCGAGGCGCTCGCGAGCATCTCGGGCACCTTCTTCGGTGTCTTCTACGTCGCCTGGCTCCTCTCCCACGCCGTCGTGCTGCGCTTCTTCTATCGAGCCGCCGTCTCGCACTACGACGTCGCCCGGGTCGAGAGTCTCGGCTTCACGCCCGAGAGCGGGACGTTCTTCATGGTCTACGTGCTCGCGGTGGTGATCGGCTGCGACGCGGGCGCCTACTTCGCCGGCCGCGCTCTCGGCCGCCGCAAGCTCGCCCCGGCGATCAGCCCCAACAAGAGCGTCGAGGGCGCCCTCGGCGGAGTGCTCTTCGGCATGGTGTGCGGCCTCGTGAGTAAGCTGCTCTTCGACTGGCAGTGGCCCGAGCTCTCGGCCGCCTTCCCCTGGTACCTCGCCCTCGGCTTCGCGGTCGTCATCTCGCTCGTCGGCATCATGGGAGATCTCGTGGAATCCCTGCTCAAGCGCGACGCAAAGGTGAAAGACGCGGGAGCCCTGCTGCCGGGAATGGGCGGAGTGCTGGACCGCATCGACGCGCCCCTGCTCGCGATCCCGGCGATGTACTACTTGCTGCTGGGGTTCGTCTTCCTGCAGCTGCGCTGAAGCTCGGCGGTCTGGGGATGCTCAGCGGATCAGGGTGACTCCTGGGAGTCCCTCGAAATCGGCGTCTGCGGTGACGAGGTCGGCTCGATGCCTGGTTGCCGTCGCGAAGATGATCGAATCAGCCATCGCCAGACCGTGCTCCAGGGATATGTCCGCGGCCTCGAGGGCCAGGCTCTCCGCGAACGGCTCGATCCTGGTGGCGCGTAGCGCCGAGACGGATTCGATCGCTCTCTCTTCACTGACGTCTCGGCGGATGACCTTGTAGATCTCGTATATCTGGATCACGCTCGTCACGAGAGGCTCGTCACCTTCGATGTAGCGTGCGAAGTCGTCTGCCTTGGGCCTTTCGGCGAGGTATTCGATCCAGCCACTCGAATCGACGAGGATCAAAGCCGATCCTTCTTCTCGCGAAGCCCTTTGCGCCGTGCTCCGCGCGCAACGCCCCGCAGCTCTGCGAGCGGTCGCTCCGGAACGAGATAGACGATGCCTCCCTTTTCGATCACCGTGAACTTCGCTCCCGGTTCGAGGTCGAGTCGCTCACGCACCTCGCGCGGGATTACGAGCTGATACTTCGTGGAAAGCGTAACCGTGTTCATGGGATACAAATAGCACATCGATCATGAAAAGGTAGGTCGTTCGACCGGGGCCGATTCGACCGGCCCAGCTCATTTCACTGCCCGTAGCCGAGAATCTCCGAATCGAATCACGGGGTTCCTGCACTCGCTGTTCAGAGTTTCGCAGGCGTCCCACACCGACGCGAGCGTCCCGGTCCGTAGCTCCCGCTCCAACTGGATTCGAATCCTGCTGCGATCCGGGATCGCCAGGTTCTCCCGGATGGCATCCTCGACGGCGGGCTCGTTTCGGCCGTGGTTCCGACCGCCGCGGGCCCGACGACCAGAAAAAGGGCGCGACCCCCGAGAGGATCGCGCCCTTTCTTCAGCTCTGCGTTGGCCGAAGCCGCCGCGAAGCCGTTGCTCGCCTTCATACCTTCAGGCTAGAAGGTGTAGATCATCTCTACGAGCAGGAGGAGCTGGTCGTCGCTCGACGGGCTGTCGTTGCGATCGCTGGCTCTGAAGAAAGCCGAGCCGCTGTTGCTGCCCGGTACGCTGAACTGGGCCTTGTCCCAGCGAACTTCACCGCGCATCGCCAGGTTGTCGGTGAGCGCGTAATCCAGCGTACCCGTGACCGAGTAGGTCTTGTCGAGGCCGCTCAGGGCATCGCGGTCGTCGAGGAGGACCTCACCGCGGAGCGCCACGCCGAAGTTGTCCGTAATGCCGACGCGGCCTGCGAGGGCGATGCCGTGAAGGTAGCCATCCTGGTTCGTGGCGGTTCTCGGGCGCTGCCACTGCATCGTGTAGTCGAGCCAGAAGGACAGGTAGTCGGTCGGGTCGAGGGTCATGGTCAGATCGAAGATGCCCAGGTCGGACTTTGTGCTGTCCCGGCAGATGCCGTCGCCGCCCTCGTCGAATTGCGCTTGGCCACGGTCATCGACGCACGGGGTGTAGCCGACCAGGATCGCATCGTTGGTATCCCATTGGCTACCCCATATGACACTCGCCAACACCGAGAACATGTCCATCGA
>CBDUYG010000046.1:0-12772 GCA_965371385.1 uncultured Myxococcales bacterium
CAATACGATGTGGGCCGACGGATGCGTCGCGTGCCACGACAAGTTCCGACACTAGCCCGGAAGAGCGCAGACGGGCGGGCGCAGGCCGGGAAGCGGGAGATAGCGAAGCCCGGCCGACCCGCGGCGATCGGGCCCATGCGCCTCGTGCTGCACGCACAACGAAAAACGCCCCGGCCATCAAGACCGGAGCGTTTCGAGGTGTCTCCAGCCCGTCGTCGGGCGGGATTGATCCGATCCGGAGCGCTCCGCCTCAGTGCTCGACGAGGGCGTTATCCCGGAACTGCTTCACCGACTCGTCTCGATAAACGAGCCACAGGCAGAGTATGTTGAAGGCTTGGATGTAGAAGGGCATCTTGCGGCGCATGTCGAGCCACAAGACGACTCGAATCTCATCGGAGCCGTTCGCGGCATCGTGCAGGTAGTTGTCGTCGAAGACAATCCCCTCGCCGTTCTTCCAGTAGTACGTCTCACCCTTCTCGACCAGGTTCGGGTCCCGCAGAGAGTTCTCGTAGGGGTCGCCGTTGACGCGCAGGTAGCAGCTGCGGTCGGCGTTGTCGTTCGGAATGATGACACCGAGGTGGTAGCGCACGAAGCCCTTGTAGTAGCCCCAATGAGGCGTGATCGTCTGGTGGGGATCAATGACCGAGAAGAAGGCCGTGTAGACCTCCGGTATCCTGCGCAGGATGGCCGCCGTCTTCGGACAGAGCTCGCAATTCGGCTCCACGAACTCGCCTGCCTTGAACATGAAGGTCTTCCACTTCGCAGTGTGGATTCCCGCCTGGGTGTAGCTGCCACCCATCTCCTTCATGTCGGTCAGCTTGTCCTTGATCTCCAGCAGCGCGAGGGCCTCCTCGCGCACGTCGTCAGCGGCGTCCTCGAGTAGCTTCAAGGCTGGATAGCTGCGGAGATAGTCGTGATCGAAAGCCTTCGTCCGAGGCAGCAGCCCGCGGTCCTCGAACCAGATGAAGACGCTGTTGATGGTCTTCTTGAGGAAGACCTTCTTCTCGGCGTTCGGAAGCGAGTCGAGCCGGTGCTTCGCGTAGAATCCCAGAGCCACGAGCGCACCCAGAAGGGCCATCGCTACGATCAGGATTGTCATGCTTCGGACCTCCAATATGAGAGCCACGCCGGCGGCGCGGCCCGAGCGTTCCATGCTGAAAATGTCGCTGCCGACGAGGCTCCAGACGATAACCGGGATCAGGCACGAACGCCGCCAGCGGCCCCCTGAGCGGCTCCGACGACGTCCGCCGGAGCGGGGCGAATGGCCCCATCGTGTAACGCGATCTGCGTGCAGTGGACCCCAACGGGGGCACACTGGTTCCACGAAGCCGCCGTGAATCGCCCCGGCTTTCCCGGGTTCCATTCCTCTACAGGACGGGGCCGCGCTACCCGGCGTCCGGCCTCGAGCGCGCGGCAACTTCCTCGGAACCAACACTGAGAACGCCGTCTTCGATTTCAAATATACGATCGACGAGATCCAGGGCCCGCTGATCATGCGTGACCACGAGCACCGCTGCGCCGCGATCCTTGGCAGCCGACCGGAAGAGCTGCATGACCTGCCTCCCCATCTCCTTGTCGAGCGAAGCCGTCGGTTCGTCGGCGAGCAGGAGCGAAGGCTGATGTATCAGGGCTCGTGCGATTGCGAAACGCTGCTGCTGTCCGCCCGAGAGCTGGGCGGGCTGGTGATCGGCGCGATCCGCCACCCCGAGAGCCTCCATGATGTCGCACGTTCGTCGCTTTGCCTCCCGTCCGGGTACGTCGTCGAGATCCAGGACGAGGCGTACGTTCTCGGCGGCCGTGAGAAAGGGGATCAGGTTCGATCGCTGGAACACGAAGCCGAGCTCGCGTCTGCGAATCAGGTTCGCGTCGCCCACCATCTCTCCGTCTCGTATCACCTCCTGGCCACCGATCGAAAGCCAGCCCGTGTTCGGCGGGTTGATCAACCCCAGGATCGTCAGCAGCGTGGACTTGCCCGACCCGGAAGGCCCCAGGAGAGCGACGACCTCACCGGGCCGGATCTCGAAGCCCGCCTCCGTCAGAGCCTGGACATAGGTGTTGCCCTCTCCGTAGTGCTTGGAGAGCGAACGGGCAACGACCCCACCGCCAAGGGCACCGGTCATGCCGCAAGTACCTCGTTCGGATCGGCCGACAGTGCCTTCCGGATGCCGAATATGCTTGCCATGACGGAGATGAGCACGACGACGAAGAGGAGCGCGAGGCGGTGCTCGTTGCCGATCACGACCCGACGCGGAAACAGATCGAAGACTGCGTTGCCGATCACGAGGGCCAGCAGATAAGCGAGCCCTCCGAGAAGCAGCGACTCCTGCAGGATCATCCCCAGGATTACCGTGCGCCGCGCACCGAGCAGCTTCAAGAGTGCGATCGAGTGGATCTTGTCGACAGTCATCGTGTAGATGATCAGCCCCATCAAGATCGCCGAGATGACGACGAGCAAGCCGCGAAAAAGACCGATCTGACGCCTTGTCTTCTCGACGACCCCGCCCAGGATCAGTGCGCGCTGCTCCTGCTGCGAGTAGATCGATACGTCCTGCCACGCCCCGAGCGTCGCGCGAACACGCGCCTCACTCACGCCGGGGGCGAGGTTCAACATCACGGCCGCGACGGGTGGGGGACCGAGCGCGGGGATCAACGAAGTTGCGAGCCCGGAGAACCGAAGTAGCTCGGGGTCCCGACCGAGTTCGCTCGCTCGGATGCGGGCAGAGCGTGCCGCACGCTCCAGCCTGAGGGATTCATTGGACGTCTCGTTCTGGATTCTCTGGGCATCGGAGCGAGTGAAGAACGCCGCTGGATCGCCCCCCGAAGCCAGCAGCCCGTCCGTGATCCCGACGACGATATAGACCTCGCGGCCGAGCGGGACGCGCGCGCCAAGCGACAGGCCCAGGGATCGATCCACGATGAACTCGTAGTGAGGCTGCGCAATGGACCGGCCCGCGATGATGGGCAGCGCCTGGCCCCGGTCGTCCGGCCAGGAGAGGCCGACCGCCGTAAAGCGGATGGGACTGCCGCCCGGAAGCTCGCGCTGAATCGTGTGGGCGACGTACGTCCTCACCTGCGCGACGCCCGGCACGGCCCGGGCCCTTTCCTCCAGGTCGGCGGAGATGCGCGAGAGCTCGGCGAAGGGGCCGCGTGTGTCCCGTTGGACGATCCACAGATCGGCCCCGAGGCTGTCCGGAAGCGCCGTCGCATCCAGGATGATCCCGTTGTAGATCCCGGTCATCGCGAGCACGATGGTAAGAAGGAGCCCCAGTCCGACTGCGGTCAAGAGGAACCGGCTGAGATCGTACCGAACGTCGCGAATCGCGAGATTCATGGAGGTCCATCCTCTCCCGACCGATCGAGAAGGCGAATCCTCTGCCCATCCTTCAGGCTCTTCGCTCTGCCGATCGAGGGATCGAGTACGACATCACCCTCGGAGAGGCCCCGAACGACCTCGACGAGGTCACGACCCCTTCGCCCGAACTCGAGGGGGCGAAAGCTTGCCCGCGATCCGTCGCTGACGAAAACTCCTTCGCGCTCACCCACGTGAGCGACGGAGGCTGAGGGAACGCAGAGCACGGCGGATGCCCGGGCCAGCTCGATCCAGAGATCGACGCGCTGGCCGAAGATCAACGTCGCCGGCGCCGCATCGAACGCAACATCCACGAGCAGCTCGCGTGTCTCCCGGTCGACCTCGCGCCCGATCCTGGAGACCGTGCCCCGTAGAGTGCGATCGGGATCGGAGCGGAGAAGAATGCGCGCCGGAAGTCCGACCGAGAGGGAATCGAGATAGGTCTCATCGACCCAGACGCTCGCCCACACCGTGTCGGTGGCCGCCAGGCGAAGAACCGCCGCTCCTGGAACGACCACATCGCCCAACTCTCTCTCCCTGCGAATCACGACACCGTCGAATGGGCTTTGGACGATCGTCCGATCCAGCTCCACGCGGGCGCGGTCGAGCCGCCGGGCGGCGGCCGCGATGCCCTGAAGGGCTTCCCTCTGGGCCGCACGAGCGCGAGACAACTCGGCCACGGCGACCTTCATCCTCTCGTCTGCGACGTCGAGATCCTCTTCGGACGCGGCACCCCTTGCAACGAGGGTGCGAATCCTCTCGAGCCCCTCCTCGGCACCTTCCAGGACGGCCTCGGCTCGGGTGATATCGGCCTCGTGCCGATCCGATGTCGACTTTGCCAGCTCGACGTCCTGCTCTGCCAGGACGACCTCGGCCCGGAAGGTGCGGTCATCGATGGCCGCCAGCACCTGCCCCTTCTTCACGCGGTCACCCTGATCGACGTGAATCATCGCAACCCGGCCCGTCACCTCGAAGCTGATGCTCGCCGCGCGACGGCTCTCGACCGATCCCGTTCCGAGAGCCTCGACGAGGACCGTGTCGCGTACCACCGGATGAGATCGCACTTCGATCGGGCGCAAGACGGCCAGGTAGAGGGCGACCGCGAACCCCGCGAAGACGACCAGGCCCCCGAAGATCGAGCGGACTCGAGGTTTCCGATTCGTCATGTTCTATCGCCTCTCCGTTTACGCCCTGCCTGCTTGATTGGGGTCCCCGTCCATCACATGAGCGGATTTCATGGAAGCTTCTCGTTCGAAGTGCTGCGTAGGAAGCGTTCGAGGGACGCCGACACCTGCTGCGGCGTGGCTCTCGACAGGTCCCGCTCACGCGCAGCGCGACGGAGGTCGTTACCCGCCGCGCCGCGGATGACGCCAATCACCATCCAAACGAGCAGGGCCAGGGGTGCATCCTGGGTGATCTCGCCTCGCTCCTGGGCCTCTGCGAGGCAGCGACGGACGAAGGTCATCGACCGTTCGACCAGGAGGGCGACTCGCGCCGCACCTTCCCGACCGGCCGCCTCTGCCAGGCGGTCGTTGAAGGCAAGACGAAGAATCTCGGGCCGCTTGCGAACGAGCGCGAGTCGCATCACGACGAACGAGCCGAGCCGTTCGAGCGGCTCCCCCTCGTCCGGCGGAAATGCTTCCTCGAGCGCTTCTTCGAAGAGATCGATCGCGGCGTCGACGATCTCGTCCTTGTTCTTGAAGTGCCGGAAGATGGTTCCGTCCGCGATTCCGACCTGCTCCGCCAGGGCGGCGGTCGTCAGCCGGCGCACACCCTGGGTGGAGATGATTCGAAGGGCGGCTTCCGCGATCTGGGCTCGCCGCTCCGCGGTCGGGAGACGTTTGGACGACATGGCCCGAGTTAAGCAAGCAAGTACTCACTTGTCAATCCGCGATCAGAGCCGGATCCACATCGGCGCCTCTCAGGATACGCAGATCCATACGTATCTTATTGATATAAATATGTAATTCTACGTTCTCCATTCAGGAACAGGCGACCGGCGGACCGCCTGGGCAGACCGACGGTGAGAGGCCGCGCAGCCACTTCCAGGACTATGAATCCGAGTCGGCGTCGAGGAAGCTCTTCCAGCGGCGCGCCGAGCTCGAATCGACCTCCACGGCACCGGAGAGCGTGATGCAGAACGACATCACTCCTGTGGGCTCGTGCATCCGGATGCGACACGGAAGCTCGTCGACGAGCCTGAATTTCACGCCGGCCTCTTCGAGCCGGCGTGTGGTCGCCGCCTCGAAGAGCCGGATCTTGACCGCCTGCGCTTCTCCGTCACGGCTTT
The DNA here is from genome assembly GCA_965371385.1 of uncultured Myxococcales bacterium. GTDB lineage: Bacteria > Myxococcota_A > UBA9160 > UBA9160 > UBA4427 > CBDUYG01. The sequence continues at coordinate 5,640 of CBDUYG010000046.1, forward strand.
CTTTCGCGAGCCACTCCAGCTGATGCTTGACCTCGAGCGTCGTGCCTCGATTCCACGTGAGCTGGCGAGCCGCGACCATCGCGAGATTGGCCGTCATGATGGCCAGTACGAGATGGGAAGCGATGCGACGCATCGGCGTAGCTCGCGGCAGACCCGCGACGACGGGCAGGAGCGGCAGCCATTGGGCCTGGGGCACGATCTTCGCCCACCAGGGCTCCGGTATCACGAAGATCGAACCGAGCAGCACCGCATATGCGAAGCAGAAGGGCAGCCGAATCCGCGGATCGAGCGCGACGGAGACCGCGATCAAGAGCGAGACGATCAGCGCGAGTGAATAGAGTGGACCCCACCCGCCAAAGCGCACGTCCTCGACGCTGAACGTCGAGATCTCCTCCATGCTCACGACCCCTGGAACCTTGACCGTCGGCGCACCGCCCCGATCGTTTGCCGACTTCCCGAACGAGGAGAGCAGGAACTTGCGGAAGCGATCCTTGCTCAAGAACTCCTGCGAGGCTTCGAGCGCGAGGACATGCTTCGTGGTCGACTCCACGGCCGGATAGAAGGGATTGGCGTAACGGATCGTATTGGTCACGTAGGGACTGAAGGACGTCACCAGAAGCGCAAGCGCGAGGGACCCCGAGACCACGACGATCGCGCGCCTCGATTGCGCCCGATTCACGAGCATCGTCCAAGCGGCGTATCCAGTCAGCAACACGACGGCATAGGCGAGACCCGTGAACTTCGCGGATACCAGCCCCGAGCTCGCAAGCACGATCATCGCGAGGTTTCGCCGATCGGGAACACGAATCGCACGGAAGATCGCGTTGGCGAGCAGGAGCAGCCACGCGCTCAGGACTCCGTCCACGAGATGGGTGAACGCTTCCATCACGAGCACCGGGCTGAGCGCGATCAGGAGCGCACACCAGGCGCGAAGCAGCACCGGGCGATGCCCCAGGAGCCCCAGCGAGCCGAAGGTCCAGTGAAACGCCGTCAATCCCAGTGCGAGTCCCCAGATCTTCGCAGACTCGAGATGCTCGGTGAAGGTATGCACCAGATTCGTCGCGATCCACGAACCGCGCGGATAGTGGTCTGCGTAGACGTTGCCCGTGACGCTATCGAGGATCGACCCCCCATCTCCGAGCGCGATGATCGCCTCGAGATGATACGAGCGTCCGTCCCAGGTGAGATCGTAGATCGCACTCGCGACGAGACAGAGCACGGCGCCCAACGACACGAGACTCACCGCGTCCAGGGCGAGAATGCGTCCCAGGCTGCGGCGGGGCGTAGAGCCTTCGGCGAGGACCAGACGATTCAAGACGAGACCGACCGCGACTGCCGACAGGCTGAAGGGCATCGACCAGGCGACGCCGAGCAGCGCCCCCGCTTGCGCGAGGACACTCGCGCATACGTACACGCACGCAGCGGCGGTCAGTACCGAGTCGACCTGATCCGCGATCCGGGAATACAGCGGAATCAACACGTGCAATCGCTCAGATCCGGTGTTGCCCACGACATCGAGGCGAATCTCGAGCAACGTCCCGAAGCCCGGAACGGCGGCGTGCCGGAGCCTCGTGAAGACGTCGCATTTATCGGCGGAATCTTCGGGAACCGCCCTGCCCGTCCCCCCCGAGCCACTCTCCGCGTACGAGTACCCCGAAGGGGAAACAAACCTCATTCGCGGGCCGATTTCAAGCTTCATCGGTCCGCGGGCCATATGGAGGCGTTGCTGCCTGAACAGAAGATGTCGCAGCAGTTCTCCCACTCGCACGACCCCTGTTGAATGCCGAGAATGAAGCGATTCCGCCCACCGGGCTTTCGAGAGCAACAAAAGCGTGCGGCTCCCGCCACAACCTGCCGATATGAGCGGAGGAATTCATGCGCGTCCGCGGGAGAGCGAAGAGTGGTTTCCGGCTTCAAGGTCGAGGTCCAGGCAGGGAGGCGATTCCAGTTCGGGAAGAATTGGGAGAGCTTCCTTTCGGTCGTCGATGAAGATCGCGAGCGGGAGGCCCAGCGGGCCTTCGTGGGGATGCTGGGAACGCCGGACCTCGTAGGTCGTCGCCTGGTCGACGTGGGATCGGGGTCGGGACTCTCGAGCCTCGCGGCCCGAAGACTCGGAGCCGAGGTCCACTCGTTCGACTACGACCCTTCGTCGGTGGGCTGTACGCAGGAGCTCAAACGCCGCTTCTTCGCGAACGATCCGCACTGGGTCGTCGAGCAGGGCTCGATCCTGGATCGCGACTACGTCGATGCGTTGGGCGAATTCGACATCTGCTACGCCTGGGGTGTCCTGCATCACACCGGCAGTATGTGGCAGGCGCTGTACAACGCGCATCGCCTGGTCGCGGACGAGGGCGACCTCTACATCGCGATCTACAACGACGAGGGAATCGTCTCTGCCTTCTGGGAGATCGTGAAGCGGGGCTACAGCCGCAGTCGCCTGGGCAGACTCCTGCTCACACCGATCTTCTATACCGCGTTCTTCCTGTCCGGTTTGATGATCGATGCGGCCAGGCTGAGGGATCCGCGTGCGCGCTACCGGGATCACCGCAAGCTCCGCGGCATGTCGCTCGTGCACGACTGGAAGGACTGGCTGGGCGGCTACCCCTACGAGCGGGCATCGAAGCAGCGAGTCGTCAGCTACTTCGAGAACCTGGGCTACGAGCTCCGCAACTACATCGCGCCGCCCATCGGCTTCGGAAACCACCAATACCTGTTCCACAAGCTCGCGAAGGACTCGAGGCGATGAGCCAGAGCGTGGCACTCGATGGGCTCACGGCCGCGGAGTACGACGAGCAGTGGGGCGTGCTCTCCGACTTCATTCGCTACCACCCCGGCGCACGGCATCGGCGACGCCTGATCCTGAAGATGGTGCGGGATCTGGCGTGTCCGCGGATCCTGGATGTCGGCTGCGGGCCGGGAGAGCTCGTCACCTTCTTTCGGGAGAACCTGCCCGGCAGGGAGCTCACCGGTTGTGATCTATCGCCCGAGGTCATCGCCACCAACACCCAGCGCATCCCCGACGCGCGCTTTCGCGTGCTGGACATCACCACGGGTCGCCTCGACGAGCAGTTCGACCTGGTCGTCTGCTCCGAGGTGATCGAGCACGTCGCTGACCAACCGGCGGCCTTCCGGAACCTCGCTGCAATGGTGGCAGCCGAAGGTCACCTCCTGATCACCTGTCCGACCGGCACCATCTACCCGACCGAGGTCCACTTCGGCCACGTGAAGCACCCCAGGCTGGAGGAGCTGATCGAGATGGGACGGGGTAACGGGCTGCGCCCTCGCATCAGCCTCAACTGGGGCTGGCCTACCTACCGGGCGCTCAAATTCGCGACGAACATCAACTCGGATTGGGCGATCGAGAACTTTGCCGCCGGCGACTACTCGGCGGCCTCCAGGTGGCTCTCCCACCTGCTCTACGCGCTGAATCACCTCAACTTCAATTCACGACTGGGGGTGAGCCTCTTCGTGCTCTTCGAGCGGGCGGGTGAAGACGAGCTCCGGCTGAATCGTCGCTGAACGATTCGCGGGCCCGGACACGGGCGCAACCCATGCCCAACGACGAGCGCTCGCGACCAGCGACCCGGGCGCCTTCTCTTCTCGCCCCCTTTCCCGGCTCCTCGGACGACTTCTTCGGTTACGTGACAAATGAGACACATGAGACATATATTGCATATTGTATCAGTCTGAGCTATCCCTGACCCGGCACGCAAGCGGGAAAAGGACCCGGCCGATGGCGACCTGGATCACGGAAGACTGCATCAATTGCGGGGCATGCGAGGACGAGTGCCCCAACGGCGCGATCTCGATGGGGGAGGAGACCTTCGTCATCGATCCCGCGCTCTGCACCGAGTGCGTCGGCTTCTCGAGCGAGCAGATGTGCGCGGCGGCCTGCCCGCCGGACGTGTGCATCCAGGACCCGGACCGGATCGAGAGCGAGGAAGCCCTCTTCGCGCGTGCCAGGAAGATCCATCCCGATCGGGCAGAAACCCTCGGCCTCGACGCCTCGACCTCACACTTTCGTGCGAACGCGGGCTAGAGAATCGCGCGGCATCGTGCCGCGGGAGTTCCCAGCCGGTGACGACTCCGAAGCAATCGCTCTAGCGAGCCCAGCGAGAAAAGGAACGAATGGATGTCAGACTTTGACGTGATCATCGTAGGCGCAGGACACAATGGCCTCACCGCCGCGGTCGAACTCCAGCGGTCCGGCCACGAGGTCCTCGTTCTCGAGAAGACGAACTGGCCCGGCGGGCAAGCCGCCACCAAGGAGCTCTTCAAGGGCTACAAGCACAGCGTCGGTGCATGGGCGTTACTGATCTTCCGCGAGGAGATGATCAAGTATCTCGAGCTCGACCAGCAGGGCTTCGAGCTGATCCGCCCGGAGAGCTCGTTCACGGTCTTTGGCGATGAGGACGACACCCCTTTCATCGGCTACACGGACCCCATCGACCTCGCGAACCACCTGGCCGAGGACCATGGCATCGATGCACTCGATGCCTTCAACAAGCTCGGCTCCTACTTCTCCGTCTTCAAGGACATGTTCGAGCAATACCGGGGCGAGGCTCCGCCGCCGCTCGAAGACATCATTGCCGCCGCACCCGACGAGGAGACCCGCCGCACCCTGGGCAAGCTCTGCTACGGAAGCGCCGTCGAGGTGATGCGCGAATTCTTCAAGGAGCCGGGCAAGCACCCGACCATTCTCGGCTCGCTCTCCGCCTCGGCCATCGACGGCACGCACATGGGTCCCTTCACCAAGGGCAGCGCGCTCTCGATGGCGTATCACTACACCGCCGGCGATACCTACGATTTCAAGATCCCGAAGGGCGGCATCGGCACCCTCTCCTCTTCCCTGCAGAAGGTCTTCGAGAAGTACGGGGGTGAGGTGCGCTTCAAGGCCCCGGTCGAGCAGCTCCTGATCGAGGATGGAGCCGTGCAGGGGGTCAGGCTCAAGGGCGGCGACGAGATCCGGGCGCGGGCAGTCATCTCCACGCTCGATGCGAAGAACACCTTCCTGCGCCTGTGCGAGCCCGGCAGCCTGCCAACCGAGTTCACGAACTCGGTCGAGGAGATCCAGTACACCGACGGCTACGTGCAGGTCCACATGACGCTCGAGCGGCTCCCGACCTTCACGAAGCAGCTCGAGTTCGTGAACGGCACCGTGCAGAGCTGGCTGGTCGCCCACATCAAGTCACCCGAGCAGATGCACCGCGCCTGGAAGCAATGCGAGGCGGGCGAGGTGCCCGACGATCCGGCCGTTTACTGCTACTTCCCGTCGCAGCTCGACCCGAGCCTCAAGCCCGAAGGTGAAACGCATACCTGCACGATGTTCTCCCACTACTTCCCCTCGGACATCCCGCCGGGCAAGCACAACGAGATGAAGGACCTCTACGTGGAACGGATGCTGGGCCAGATCGAGAAGGTGGTGCCCGACTTCCGCGATCTCATCATGGACAAGGTGGTCTTCACCCAGCAGTACTTCGAGAAGACCTTCGGCGCGACCGAAGGCGACTTTGCGCTGGGGCTGATCCATCCGGGCCAGATGTTCGGCGATCGGCCGGTTCCCGGATGGTCCAACTACGAGACCCCGCTCGAGAACCTCTTCATGGCCGGCGCCGCCTGCCACCCCGGGCCCGGTGTGACCTGCCTGCCGGGCCTGAATGGCGCACGCGTGGTGATGGCAAAGCTGGCCGGCGAGGCGAACGCGCCCGCGTCGGCCGTCGCGTAGCGGCCAGGCGACCTCATGAGCGACTTTCTCGCGGGTTTCAATCCAATCGTCCTCTGCATTCCACTCATCAGCGGATTCATCGGCTGGTTCACCAACTGGATCGCCGTCAAGGCGATGCTCTACCCCGTCGAGTTCGTGGGCATCCCGCCGCTGATCGGCTGGCAGGGCGTCGTGCCCAAGAACGCCGAGGACCTCGCTCGGAACTTCAGCGAGCTCATCCACGACAAGCTCATCGACCTCGAGCAGATCTTCGCGGACATCTCCAGCGACGACAACGAGGCGATCAAGCGAGTGGTCGACGATATCTCACAGGAGATCCTCCACGAGTTCGCCACCAACCTGGCCCCCGAGAAATGGGGGCGCGCCAGGGAGAAGCTGCGCTCCTACATCAGCGATCTCGTGCGTCGCAACGTGCAGAGCGTCACCGAGGAGATCCTGGGCCGGATGAGCCGCGAGGCCAGCAACTTCATCGACATCGACTCCATCGTGCGCGACGCGATGGTCGACGATCGGGCGCTACTCGGGCGCGTCATGATGGAGATCGCAGCCCCGGAGTTCAAGTTCATCGAGCGCTCGGGCCTCTACTTCGGCGCGTTCTTCGGCGTGATCCAGATGTTCATCTGGATCGCCTACCCCGCCGGCTGGGTGCTGCCGGCCGCCGGCTTCTTCGTCGGCTACGCGACCAACTGGTTGGCCATGACCCTGATCTTCGAACCGCGAGAGCCGATGCAGATCGGTCCGTTCCGCGTACAGGGCGTCTTCATCAAGCGACAGCTCGAGGTGGCACGCAGCTTCGCAGACATCATTGCCGATCGTGTGCTGAACAGCGACAACCTGATTCGGCACCTGAGCGAAGGCCCCTCCCGGGAACCGGTGATGCAGATCGTCGAGGAGCAGGTCGAGGCGAGCATGCAGGTCTACGAACGTGATACGATGGTCGCCATGCTCATCTCCAAGGAGAAGATCGCCGAGGCCAGGGAGGACATGCTGCAGCGCATCCGAAGCGCCGACATGTCGCAGAGCGGCCCGGTCCACGCCTTTGCGGATCAGTCGGAGCGGATCCACGAGCAGATCGAGAAGAACCTGCAGGAGCTCGATTCATCCGAGTTCAGTGGAGTGCTGCGGCCCGTCTTCCAGAAGGACGAGTGGAAGCTCGTGCTGGCGGGCGGCGTCATCGGCACTCTCATCGGGGCGCTACAGGTCGTGTTCCTCTTCGGCGGGTTCTAACATGCGGCCGTGAGGCGTTTTCTACCTCGCATGCCGCCCATGTCGAGCCACGAGATCAGCGTGCTCGCCGCCACCTGTGTCAGCTCCCTCGGCAGCTTCTACACCATGACGGTGACGGCATTTGCACTGCCGCAGATCCAGCGAGGCCTCTCGATCCCCGAGGACGAGCTGGGCACGCTCT
>CBDUYG010000047.1:0-12648 GCA_965371385.1 uncultured Myxococcales bacterium
CTCTCGCTGGCTGATGGCTCTAAACGGCTGAAGGCTGTCATCGGCTGAAGGCTCTCGTTGCCCGATGGCTCTGAATGTCTGAAGGCTCTCGCTGCGGGATCGCCCGGCAGCCGATCCTTCGCGGCCGAGCCAGTGACTCGGGTCAGCTCGCTTCTCCCGATCGGACTCGACTTCCAGGAGATCGCTCATGTCCATGACCGCCGCTGACATCATGAATCGCGAGGTCCACCACGTTTCCCCGGAGATGCCGCTGCCCGACCTCGAACGAAGTTTCCTCGCCCGCGGAGTAAGCGCGTTCCCGGTCTTCGAGAAGAGCAAGCTCGTCGGCATCGTCTCACGCTCGGATGTCGTGCGCCGGCTCTGCCTCGAGCAGAGCCATGCCGAGATCATCGCCGAGGGCCGCGGCGAGCCCGGCGACCAGAGCAGGAAAGGCGCCCAGGCGGACGACATCGGCCGGCACATCGGCCGCAGAATTACGAGCCTCACGGTCGGCAGCGTCATGATCAGCGATCCCGTGTCGGTGACGCCCACGATGCCTCTCGCGCAGCTCGCCGCCGAGATGGTGAGACACCACGTCCACAGCCTGCTCGTGCTCGAAGGGGGAGAGCTGGCGGGGATCATCACCGCCTTCGATCTCGTGCGAATGGTTTCGGACGGACGGCTCGCCTGATCGAGGATGTGATCGCGACACCCTCCACTGGCAAGCTGCGGAAGAACTCCCGACCCAGCCAGGTGCGTGGTCTTTCGGTCCAATCGAGGCGTGGAAGCGCCGCTGGGGCGAGCCCCAACATGATTCCACAACGAAGAGTGGGTCGGAAAGACGCGTGCATGGCGTCGGGAGTGGGTTTTTCCGCTTGCTAGATCCGCTCAGGTTCCCGACAGCGCTTTCAACGAATCGAGCTTGAGCCGGACCTCGGGCGGAATCCGTGTCCCTCCGCTCCCGGTAAAGCCGAGACCCACAATCTCCTCGAGCAGGACGAAGGCCCGAGCGGAGACGTCCGTGTTGGGCGCGAGGCGGATCGCCGATTCGAGATAGAACTCCTCGGGTGCCGGCCAGAAGACGCTACCAACGTGGGACTCGACCACTCCGAGCCAGTAGTAGGCCTCGGCTCGTTCGAGCGTTTCACGCGATGGGTCTTCGATGATCGAGTGGAGTAGAGATCCCGCGGCGAGATACTCGACGAGGCCAGGGCGATCCCCCCTGCCCTTGCCCGCCTTCTGGGCGTCGGCGACCAGGCTTCGAGCGGTCGTCAGCTCCGCGCGCCGGGAGAAATCGGGGAGGCGGTCCAGGACCTCGATCCAGCGGCGAACGTCCACGGCCAGCCCGGGCGGGGTGTCGGGCCGATTCGCGATCGACGCGAGATTCCGTCGCAGGGACGCAGCATCTCCCCGAATCTGTAAATTCAATGCCAGGTAGTCGTCGAGGATTCCGATCATGTCGAGATCATTCGCCGTGAATTCGCTCGACGCGAAAATCTCCTCATAGGTCTGCAGAGCGGCATCGTACTGACGTATCGCCGTCTCGAGCCGCACCCTCTCATCGGGGGGAAGCTTCTCGACCCGTGGATCCCGGGCGAAACCCTCGGAGAGTCGAGAGTCCCTGGGAGTGGACTGCCGCGAGTGACACCCCACGCAGGTTTCGACGAGCCCGAAGAGCTGCCCCCGGGCCCGCTCGAAATCGCCGCCGCGGTAACGCATCTCCAGCTCCAGAGATCCAGCGGCGAGAGCCTGGCTGTAGAAGCCGTAGCTCTCGGATCGGCTGGCATCATGCCCGGCGAGCTGCGTCGATCGTGCCGCGAGAACCGCGAGAGCTGCCTCTACTCTCGAGCGTGAGGCGGGCGCCGCCCAACGCTCGGCGTCGAGACCGAGCAGGAGAAGATCTTGAACCGCATCGAAGATCGGGCTCATGGCTCTCCGAGTCTGGACGTCGCCGCTCTCGGAGGCCGGATTCCCCGCAAAGGCGACGGGCGCAAACAAGACGATTGCCGCCAACGTCGACCAGCATCGGCTTCGCCGGGTCGCTCGCGACTCCATCACTTCTCTCATGGCACGAACTCCATCAGCTTCCGCCCTCCCGCAGGGCCAAGCTCGCCTGCACGACCCCGAGTAGCCGTTCGCGCGTGACCGCGCCGACCAACCGGCCCTCCATCAGCACCGGAAGCTGGTTGACGCCCCGCTCGGTCATTCTCCGCAGAGCCACCCAGGCGCTCTCGTTCGCCTCCACGATCGCGAGCTGCTCCAGCGGCAACATCACATCGTCGACCCTGCACCCGGCGCGCTCCTCGATCGGAACCTCGGCCAGCTCACCCAGCGTCACCAGGCCCGCCAGACTGCCCGCTCGATCCACTACATAGAAGGTTCGCCGGCCATGCAGAAGCACAGCGTTCGAGGTGAGCTGCGTAACGCTCTCGGCTCCCGTCACGCAAGCCTCCTGCACCGACTCCATCACCCTTCCCGCCTGGATCCGAGACAGGATGCCCTGGATCACCACCTGGCTCACACTGGCGCGAGCGGCGTTCAGGAGAAACCAGCCGATGAAGGCCAGCCACAGCCCACCGACGAACTGGCGATACACCAGGGCCTGGAAGATTCCGAGCAGGATCAGGCCGTAGGCGACGATCGAGCCCGAGGTCGCCGCAATGGAGGTCGCACGCTCGAAGCTTCCCGTGATCGCCCAGACGATTCCGCGCAGTACGCGACCCCCGTCGAGGGGGAAGCCGGGGACGCAGTTGAAGATCGCGAGGACGAGGTTGATGCGCGAGAGCCAGACGAGCTGAGAAGCCACCAGCTCTGCCAAACCATCACTCGAAACGAAGAGCCCACCCGCGGCTCCGAAGGCGATCGCGAGACCGACGCTCACCAGCGGCCCGGCAGCGGCAATCAAGATCTCATCTCGCGGCCGGTGAGGCTCCTCACTGAGCTGCGCGACCCCACCAAAGACGAAGAGGGTAATGGACTTGACGCGCAGTCCCAGCCCCTGGGCCGTCAAGCTGTGGCCGAGCTCGTGCAGCAGGATCGAAGCGAAGAAGAGCAGGCTCGTGACGACCGCGCTGCCCCACGCCTGACCGGCGCTCCAGCTCTCGTGCTCGAGGCTGAGGCGGGTGCGCAGGGAGAAGGTGATGAGGGCGAAGATCAGCAGCCACGAGTGATCGATCGCAATCTCGATGCCCGATATCCGCCCGAGACGCCAGGCCGCACCGCCGAAGACGCCGCGCGGGGGAGCGGCGACGGCCGCGGGCTCGGGGGCTCGCTCTGTCATTGGGCCCATCCTCCTCTGGATCCTCGGCGCCCGGCGAGGCCGGGAGTCCATTTTCGCCTGCTCCCGCGTGCCAGGATCCGGTCGCTAGATCCCGCGATCCGCGAATCTTCTCCACTCGGGTGCTGGACTGGATGATCGCATCGCATAGCATATTCGTGCCGCCGGCGGCGATCCGGTCGCCCCTGCGATCGGGAGATCGTACCAATCCAAGGGTTTTCTCGATGCACCTTGCGAGGGGCAGCATGGTGCCGAAATCAGACGGGGAGGTATTCTTGTGACCCAAGCCAGTGCCCGTTCGAGTACCCCCTTCCAGGCGGCTCCGGGACGACTCGCCGAGCTTCAGGATCAGATTCGGACCTACGCCCGCCTCGGCCTCGCAGGCCCGAAGCTGCTTCCGAACGCACGTTACAGCCCGGCGAAGCTCATGAACGAGCGCGCCCGCAACAGCCCGAAGAGCCTCGCCCTGATCTACCGGGACCAACGGTTCAGCTCGAGCGAGCTGGCCGCAGGAGCGAACCGGTACGCCCACTTCTTCGCGAGCCAGGGCGTCGGCTCGGGCACCGTCGTCTCACTCCTGATGGACAATCGGCCCGATTTCGTCTTCGCGGTGCTCGGCCTGAGCCAGCTCGGCGCGGTGAGTTCCCTCGTCAATACTACGCTCACGGGAGAAGGGCTGCGTCACGTGATCACCACCGCCCAGAGCCGGAAGATCCTCGTCGGAGAGGAGCACCTTGCCAAGCTCGAAGCGATCTCCCAGGAGCTGGGGCCTCTGGCTCCCGACAAGGACATCTACGTGAAGCGGGACGAGGAGCTCGAGACGCGCGAAGCGAACTCCATGGGTGCAACGATGATCGACGACGAGTTGGCGGCACAGCCCGGTGGAGTTCCGAAGAGCGCCGCTTCTCCGCGCAACTCGGACGTCTACTGCTACATCTTCACATCCGGAACCACGGGCCTGCCCAAGCCGGCGATCATCCGCAACCAGCGCATGCTCGGTGCGAACTTCATGTTCGGTCATCTGATGCACCGCTGCGGCGAGGGCGACGTGATCTATGTGCCCCTTCCCCTCTACCACTCGAGCGCGATGTTCGCCGGCCTCGGAGCGGCCCTCGTCACGGGCGCAGCCTTCGCCCTGCGTCGAAGGTTCTCGGCCCGGGAGTTCTGGCGTGACGTCGAGCGTTATCACGCCACCTCGTTCATCTACATTGGAGAGGTCTGCCGTTACCTCTTGAACAGCGAAGCGAGCGCTCGGCCACCCGCGCATTCCCTACGCGTCGCGGTCGGAAACGGCATGGCGCCGAACCTCTGGCAAGAGTTCCAGCAACGCTTCTCGATTCCGATCGTGCGTGAGTTCTATGGATCGACCGAGGGCAACGCCTTCCTCATCAACGCCGCCGGCAAGCCCGGGATGGTGGGGCGCCTCGCCGGCAACCAGATCCTCGCGGCTTGTGACTCGGCCACGGGCGACCTGATCCGGGACGCCAGGGGTCGCTGCCGCGCCGTCTCGATCGGCGAGTCGGGCCTACTCCTCTCCCGCATCTCCAGTTGGCTCACCTTCGAGGGATATCTCGACAAGAAAGCGACCCAGAAGAAGATCCTCGAAGGCGTCCTCAAGCCCGGTGATCGTTACTTCAACAGCGGCGATCTACTGACGCTCCACGAGGGACGCTGGCTCTCCTTCTCGGATCGCCTTGGCGACACCTTCCGCTGGAAGGGGGAGAACGTCTCGACCTGCGAGGTCACGGAGCTTCTGCTCAAAGCCGGAGGGGTCGAGGAGGCGAATGTGTTCGGAGTCGAGGTGCCGGGTTGCGAGGGCCGCGCGGGCATGGCGGCCCTGAGCACGAAGCTTGGTTTCGACCTCGAGCAGTTCTCTGACTATGTCGGTGCGAATCTCGCCCACTTTCAGCGGCCTCTCTTCCTGCGCCAGCTTCAGGAGAAGATGGAGGTCACGGGCACGTTCAAGCAGCAGAAGACAAAGTATCGCGAACAGGCATTCGACCTCGACAGCGTGCGCGATCCCCTCTTCATCCTACAGGGCGGACGTTATCAGCCCTACGACGCCTCCCTGAGGGCAAAGCTCGAACAGGGCGAGCTTCAGCTCTGACGATCCTTGCGGGAGTCTCGCCCTCCCAGGCTTGCGGGCAGGAGGTCCCGGAGTCTTCGTGCGACCGGCCGCGGGTTCTCCTCGGCCAACTCGTCCAGGGTCGTCTGCATCAGGCCGACGATCTCGTCGTAGCAGCTCCTCAGTATCTCCTCGTCATCCGCCGCCTCAGGGGGATAATGGGTCCAATCGAGGGGTTCGAGGATCTGCATCGTGATCTTCGCCGGCAGGGGAATGCCGGGGAGCAGAGGCAGGGAGATGCCCCACGGAATCTGCCAGAGTAGGGGCGCGACCTGCAAGCCGAGCTTCGAGATGCCCAGCTTGCGCGCCACTCCCTCGCCCCGCGCCAGCACGACCACCGAGTCATGCCCGCCCTGGCCCACCACCGGCACGACCTTCACCCCGCTGCGAATCGCGAGCCTGATGAAGCCCTTGTGCCCCTCGAAGGTGATCCGATTCCGATCGCGCCAGCTTCGAAATGCATCGTATGCTCCGCCGGGATAGACCATCACCGCGCTACCGGCTCTGAGCGCACGCTCGGCATTGGCATGGTTTGCCGGGATCTCGCCGAGATTGCGCATGAAGTCGCCTAGCACATTGACGTTGAACATCGCGTCGTGAGCCAGCCCGACGAGCGTCCGCTCGAGGCCGAACTCGCGATACCAGGCGGTGATGAAAACCGAGGTGTCGGGGACGATCAATCCCCCCGAGTGATTCCCAACCAGCAGGAGGCCCGCACCGTCATCGGGGAGGTTCTCGAACCCGCGCACCTCGGGATCGAAGTAGCTCGCGAAGGTCTCCATCCACGGGAGCAGCTTCTGGAGATAGACCGGATCGTGTCTTGCCTCCTGCTCGAGGCCGTCCGCCTCACTCTTCACGTCTGCGCTGCCAGTCGACTCATCCATGGGTCCGCTCCTATGTCGTATCGTCTCGCCACGCCCTATCGTACTCCCTGCACCTCGGAGCAGGGTGAGGGACCTCGGCTCCTTCGCACGCCCTCGGCACGCTTCATGCGTTACGCTTCAGGCAGCAGGGAATCGAGTGCGCCGCGTCTGAATCATCCGGACTGAACGCACGTCGCGTGCCAGGTTGGCGACCGGCGAGCGCGAAGAAGAAGGGAGAGGAAATGGAGCGTCTCTCGGGACTCGATTCCACCTTTCTCTATATGGAGACTCCCAGTCTCCACATGCACACGCTGAAGATCGCTGTACTCGACCCGGGCGTCTACTCCTTCGAGCGATTTCGCTCGGCCATGCTCCGCACGATCCCGCTCCTTCCCGGCTTCCGGCGCCGGCTCGTCGAGATTCCGTGGGGTCTTGGACATCCCATCTGGATCGAAGATCCCGACCTCGACATCAACGCCCATATTTCCCGGCGCGCGATCCCGGCGCCCGGGGATCAGGTCGAGCTCTGCAAGATCATCTCCGAGGTGGCGAGCAAAGGCCTCGATCGCTCTCGTCCCCTGTGGCAGATCGTGGTCGTCGAGGGCCTCGCAAGAGGAAGGATCGCCGTCATCTGCAAGCTCCACCACTGCGTCGCCGATGGCAGCGCCGCCTACGAGATGTTGCTCGAGGTCGCGCTCCACCAGGGCGATCCAGATTCGCCCGGGTCGAGTCGAGAAGCCCCCCCCAAGGAGGCCCCGCCCTCCCGACGGGAACTGCTCCGCATGGCCCTGCGCGCCTTCGTGATCCGGCTGGCCCATCTACCTCTCCTCCTCTGGAAGACGCTCACCGGGGGCATTCGGGTGCTGCGTCGAATGATCGGGCAGAAGTCGAAAATGCCCAATCTCTTCGTCGTGCCCGTCACGTCCTTCAACAAAGCCCTTACCCCGAATCGGACCTTTGCAACCGCCACCCTTCCCCTTTCCGAGATCCTCGAGGTGAAGCGGCAGCTCGGAGTCACGCTCAACGACGTAATTCTCACGATCTGCGGCGGCGCCCTTCGGCAGTACCTCGAACAGCGCCGTGAGCTCCCCGATCGCTCCCTCGTCACGAGTGTTCCGACGAACACGCGACAGGGCGAGATCCGTCGACTGAGCGGGAACAAGGTGGGCAACCTGATGGCCACCCTGGGGACGAACATCGCAGATCCAATCGCCCGTGCGCTCTCGATTCACGAAGTCCTGCAGGAAGCCAAGGAGATTCAGGCTGCGCTGGGTCACGACATCCTCGAGAACTGGGCCGAGTTTGCTCCGCCGGGGCCCTACTCCTCGATCAGCGCGCTCTGGTCCCGCTTCGGACTCTCGAGCCACGTGCCGCCGCCGACGAACATGATCGTTTCCAACGTTCGAGGTCCGAGCGAACCCCTCGAGATCCTGGGTGGACGACTCGAGGAGTTCTACTCGGTGGGGCCGATCCTCGAGGGCATCGGTCTGAACATCACGGCGTGGAGCTACGCGGGCCGCGTCAGCTTCTCGATGATCGCCTGCCCGGAGCACATCCCGGACCCCTGGAAGCTCATGGCCTGCCTCCCGGAGGCGCTGGACGAGCTGCGCCAGAGCCTGGCGGCGCGCTCCCCGGACCCCTGACGGCCGGGGCTCCCACGTCCCTCAGAGCGCGGCTCGCGCGAAATCCAATCCGGTCAGGATGCCCACCACCTCGTCGCCCTTCACGGCGATCACCCGGCGAACGTGCAGCGCCGCGGCCTGGGCGGCAGCTCGATGAAGCGGCGTGCGTCGATCGAGGATCAGCATGGCGGCGTTCATCACAGCCTCGACCGGAGTCTCGTCGGGAAGCTCAGCGGACATCAGTGCCTCACGCTGGGTGAAGAGCCCCACCGGCCAGCCATCGTCCACGACGATCAGTCCGGTGACCTTCGCCTTGCCGAGCCGGTCGACGGCGAGCGAGATGTTCTCACTGGCCCGCACCGTGAACGCCGGAGAGGACATCCAATTCTCGATCGGCGCCCGCATGACCTTGTCGCGAATCGCGAGCATGATGTCTCGCGTGCTCAACACGCCGACGAGCTTTTCACCCTCAACGACATAGACCCGATGCAGATGCCCGTTCACCATGCGCTCGGCCGCCACGGCGATCGAGTCGCCGGATCCAACGACCACGACCTCTTTCGTCATGCGCTCGCTCACCCGCTCGTCGGGGAAGCTGAGTAGAACCCGGCCGGGACGCCCCCCATTCTCACGCCTCCCGACCCGCAGCAGATCCGTCGTCGAGATCACGCCGACCAGGCTCTCAGCGTCATCGACGACGGCCAGGCTCGTGACGCCGAGGGAGCCGAGGCGCGAATACACCGACTGGAGATTCTCGGAGGGCTCGACCCGGTGCACGGGGGAACTCATGAACAACTCTACCGGCATCTGGAAGTTCGACATACTCTGCTTCTCTCTCCCTCTAATCGAAAATTGACATTCGAGCGTCGCTCGATCGTTGATCAATCGTTGATCAATCGACGATCGAGAGGGATTCGAGTCTCATCCGAACTCGATCTCAGCCAGCGCGAGATCGACGACTCAGTAGGCTACGGTCGCCTCGAGCCGCCCATTCTCCCCCTCAATCACGACGAGTCGCGACATGCAAGGCATGCAATAGACCCGATCTCCGATCCTCAGCTCACGGGTCGAGCGGATCACCACCTTGCAGACGGGGCACAATACCTCATTCGGCCCCAGATCGTCGCCGACTCCCTTCCAGCGACGGTAGAACTTCCGGTACTTCTTGGGCACTTCGTCGAAGCCGGTATCGTCCTCGAGGATGTAACGCTGGCGCTTGCCGGCGCTGGCCGCCTGTCCTTGCGAGGGACTCTCTTCGAGCAGCGGGTCCGTCATGAGCCGAAGCCCAGCCGAGCGACGATCTCGAAGTAATGCCGGCCCAGCTCCGGGCGCTCCGAGCGAGGCACCTGGAGATCATCGAGGCTCTCTTCGAAAGTCTCGAGTACCAGCGGATCTAGCTCCCGCTTCACCCGGCCGAGGCGCTCGCGCACGTGGGGGTTCGCAGCCAGGCGGCGCCCGAGATCGTTCTCTCCGAATCCCATGTGCCGCCGCTCGTCCTTGATCACCCCGCCGAGGACTTGCGCCGTCACCGGATCCGTGTGCTGCATGTGGGAGTGGAAGGTCGCGAACTCCATCGACTCGAGGATCACGTTCTGGGCGAAGAGAGCGGCCTCCCAATCGCGCGCCTCGATGAAGCCGAGGAGCTTCTCCTTGAAGGCGAGCAGGCTGCGATTCTCGTGGCGTCCGATCTCGGCCTCGGCATCCGTGACACCAAGCTCTTTCATGCGGTAGAGAAACACCTCGAGGTGCCGCGCTTCATCGACGACCTGGGTCGCGAGAAACACCTTGGCCTGCCGATTCGGCGCAAAGGCGATCAGCCCGCTCGCACCTTCGAGGGCAATCGTCTCTCCGATGCAATAGGTCGAGAGGGTCGCGATGAGGCCCGCCCGATCGCTCTCATCGAGCTCGGGCGGGGCGAGACCCTCGCTGCGACCATGCGGGTGATCCTGCAGATACCCCTCGACGGCTTGGAACCAGAACTCGAAGGAGTGCACCTCCTCCAAGAAGCTCGCGTGATCCTGGCTGTGAACCTCCGGAGTGCCCCCGCTCACGAGGGCAC
Organism: uncultured Myxococcales bacterium; assembly: GCA_965371385.1. Lineage (GTDB taxonomy): Bacteria > Myxococcota_A > UBA9160 > UBA9160 > UBA4427 > CBDUYG01. The sequence continues at coordinate 9,926 of CBDUYG010000047.1, forward strand.
GCCCATTCGATTCACCCGGCTCCAGCTCCTTCCGTCCCGCCTCCACTTCATCAAAGACTCGCGGGGGTCTGGTATTCGAGGCCGATGCGGGCCAGCCGGACCTTGAATTCCTTGAGCACGGTATCGGAGAGGACCCCCTCGAGCTCCGCGGGGTCGGCCGACGCGAGGTCCGTGCCGTGCCATTCGCGGTGCTGCAGGGTTCCCGCCTCCTCGGCCAGACGCCTTGCCTCCTCGACGGCGGGATCGTTCTGGCGAAAGGAATCCGCGAAGGTGGCGAGCATGTAGTACGTCATCTCCTTCTGCATCTTCTCGATCTCCGGCTTCTTCTCGGGGTGCTCCGCGATCAGGGATCCGATCCGATTCTCTCCGAAACCGACGTGACGCCGCTCGTCGGCGATCGTTCCGGCCAGCGTGTGGGCGAACTTGGGATTCGAATCGGCGGTCGAGGCGTGCAGCATCTCGAAGACGCTGAAGGCCATCCCTTCGAGCACGATGTTCTGACCGACGACGCCTGCAATGAAGTCCTTCTTGTCGACCTTCTCGAGCAGCACCTCGGCGAACTTCACCAGGTTGGGATTCGCGTAGCGGGCGATGACGTCTTCGAGCTCATTCTTCTTCACACCCAGGTCGTAGAGCCGCTGGGTAAATACCTCGACGTGACGCGCCTCGTCGAGCGTCTGGGTGGCGAGAAATCGCTTGCTCCCGATGTCGGGCGCCGCGTTGATCAACCCAGAAGAGGCGGCCAGAGCGCAGCGCTCCCCCGCCACGAGCTGCACGGTGGTGCGAATCGAGTCTTCGCGAAGGATCGGGTTTTCGAGCAGGAATTCCGCCTCCTTCTCCCCGATGCCGTGCCCGTACTCGGTGTTCTCGAGATAGCCCTGGGGACACGATTCGAGCCAGTTCTGGATCGAGTAGGCGTTCAGAAAATCGCTCATGGATTGCTCCCTCTCTGTTCAGTTCGCGGTTCGAGGACGCTTCGCGATCGCGAGGGCGCTCCTATCCACGCTCAGGTTGCGGGCTCCGGCGCGAGCCTGCCTGGAGTAGGCGTTGAGCAAGCATCGTGCCGAACTGACATTTCTGTCAGAGGCTCGAGGCGCATGGATCGAGCCTGCCGGGACATTGTGTCTCAGCCGGGATCCGCTGAGTCGAGGCGGCCTGCCGCACCGGCTCGTGGATCCGCCGCATCCAGAATCTCGACCCCATTCGACCGACGGCCCATCGAATCCCCTCACCCATGCGCAGATCGAGGGGTCAAGTTTCGATTCCCCCTCTCCGATTCAGCAAGGGGTACGTGGACCGTTGATTGGGTCGGACGCACCACCGGCACTTCAGGGGCGTCCGCGTTGCTCCGTGTGGGCCAGAGTGCGTGCCGGAGCCAGAGACCCATTCCTCGATCCACCACCCAGGGTGAGAGCCAGAACCTATCCGGAGGGTCCTTTGATGAAGTTGAGAGTCCCGTCGAGCGTCGCGGTCGGAGTGGCGACGATTGTTTTCGCCGCAAACGTCGGCCTCGCCGAGGATCGCCTCGAAATGCCGGGCATGGCTGAATCGAGCTCGCCGGATGACCATCTCGCGACCTCCTCGGATCCGGACAGCCACATGGGGTATTCGGAGAATCCGGACGATCTGCTCGAAGAGTCCGAGAATCCCGACTCCATGGTCGTGGGAAGTGAGGATCCAGACTCCATGGTCGTCGGATCCGAGAATCTCGACGACCACCTCGGGCGCTCCACCGCACTTCAGGATCTTCCCGACGCCGCAGCCCAGAAGCGCAAGGTCGAGGGCGAGACCCTCGCAGAGATGCGTGAACGCCATCGCCAGGCAGGAATGGCCGAGGAAGCGGCCGCCGCCTCCGGCAATAACGACCCATCGACGGGCAGCAGTCGCATGAATGACCAGATCGGGTCGATTCGGAAGGCAAAAGAGCAGCTCGCGGCAGCACAAGCGCGGGCCGAGAAGGCGGACGACGTATACGGAACGATGATGCGAAGGAACTATCCGCGCGGCGAGGCTCGCCTGAAGATCGTGGACGAGCGCAAGCTGGCACACCGGGATCTCGAGACCGCGCAGAAGCGTTACGACGCCGCCCTCAACGGCGATGGAAGTCCCGCCAGCAACTGAGCCCGAGGGTGCGGTTCATCCCTTTCGTCCGGAGGGCGCACGCCCTCGGACACTCGATCGAGGCCGAGGACGCGCGCTTCCGCAGGGGCACCCTGAAGCGAGTCGGATTCAGGTCGATGTGACCTCGTAGTCATCGAAGCTGGGCTCCCGGGTCCACTTCCAGTAATCGACCAGGCGCCAGGGGGACGTGGTCGTGACCTTTCCCTTGCTGTTCTTGTACCCGCTATTCGTGCCCTCGTAGGCTCAGGCGAAGTGGGGAGTCGCCGCATGGGCACGTCGACTGCTGAAGAACGCGATGGGACCGAGGCTGGCCAGGGCAAGCACCACGAGCGACTCCCGAAACCACAACCTGGGAAGCGAGTCCACCTGTGCAGCGAGTGAGCAACTCCATTTGCGAGAGGCCGGCGGCTGGTGAATAGTCATGACATGCCCGCCGCCCCCTCGCGACTCGAGCTCACCCCCCGAGTCTTCGCGATCGGACTCCTGCTCGCCGTGGTGATGGGTGCCGCCAACGTCTATCTCGGCCTCAAGGCGGGCATGACGGTCTCGGCGTCGATTCCGGCCGCGGTCGTCGGCTCGCTGCTGCTGCGACTGCTCTCCAA
>CBDUYG010000048.1:0-12593 GCA_965371385.1 uncultured Myxococcales bacterium
CAATGGGTCTCCTTTCGTTCGGTCTCGTCAGCTCTTCCGGTCCAGTCGGCGCACGAGGAACGGACCCGAACCCGCCCATCTCAAAGGCCGCTTCACTCATTCGCCCGTTTGCCAATTCGCCCATTCACCCTGGCCTCGGCATCCCCGACATCGACATTATCATGATCGACCACTCTCAGGCTATCTTCGGCACGATCGTGGTCTTCGCAACCGCCCCCCTGTGCTGAATCCATACCGAATTCGCGCATCGAGCGCCGCTACCGGGATGGCTTCGCCCGATCACCCTGCCCTGGATCTCGTCCATTTCCGGCTCGTTTCGAGTGAATTCGCGAGTGGCGGCGAGGGCTCGAGCTCTCACCGCCCCAGCCACTCGCCCCAGCCACGCGGGCCGCCGGCCCGCGAGTCGACGGACGATTCGCCCCCGAGTTGGTAACTTCGCACCGACCTGCCGGACGCTTCCGGAATGTTGCAGAACAAGAGAGGAAATCGAATGCCCCTCGACCCCCAGGCCAAGGCCTTTCTCGACCCCCTCAACGCCGTGGATCTCCCGGCGCTCTCGACCCTCTCCCCCAACGCGCTGCGGGGAATGTTTCAGACGATGGCGCCCGGCGCGGAGCCCGAAGAGGTGGCGAAGGTCGTCGATCGAAGCTTCCCAGGCCCTGCTGGGGAGGTTCCGATTCGCATCTACACCCCGGAAGGCGCAGGCCCGCATCCCGTACTGGTCTACTTTCACGGAGGCGGTTTCGTGGTATGCGACCTCGAATCCCACGATGGCCTGTGTCGCAAGCTCGCCAACGCGGGGAGCACGCTCGTGATCTCGGTGGACTATCGCCTGGCTCCCGAGGCAAAGTTTCCCGCCGGGCCCGAGGACTGCTACGCGGCCACCAGTTGGGTGTCGCAGAACGCTCACGAGCTCGGGGGGGATCCCGGCAGGATCGCCGTCGGGGGAGACAGCGCCGGCGGAAACCTGGCGACGGTCGTGTGCTTGATGGCGCGCGAGCGGGGCGGTCCCGAAATCCGGCACCAGCTCCTCCTCTATCCCGTGACGAATCGAGGCTTCGATACTGTTTCGTATATCGAGAATCAGGATGGCTATCTCCTGACCCGCGAGATGATGATCTGGTTCTGGGACCACTATCTCGAGCGAGCGGAAGACGGCTCGAACCCGCTCGCCTCCCCCCTCGTCGCAGAGGATCTATCGGGGTTGCCATCGACGACGTTGGTCACCGCGGAGTTCGATCCCCTGCGCGACGAAGGCGAGGCCTATGCGAGAAGGCTCGAGGAGGCCGGGGTTCCGGTCTTTCATCACCGGTACGACGGGATGTTCCATGGATTCCTGGCCATGTCGGGAATCGTCGATCGCGCGGACTCCGCGATCAGCGAGCTCGGCTCGCGGCTACGTAATGCGATGGGGAGATCGTCGAGGGCGAGATGAGCCGCCCCGATGGTACGCCCGGGTGTAGAACACGGGCAATTCGGCTCGGCGATCCGTTCACCTGCCGGCTCGGCTACTTGGCGTCGTCACCGGGGTCCGTTTCGTCGTAGTTGTCGAGCGACTCGCCGAGCCGCTCTTCTTCGCGCTCCTGGCGTCTCATGTAGAGGTCGCTCAGACGCTCGTCATTGACGGATACGAAGAGCGCTTCGGCAGTGGCGGTGACCCGGTCCTCCGCAAAGAGCTTCCCGCTAGCGAAGATCTTTCGCCCATCGATACGATCGAGCTGGGCCTTGAAGCTCAACTCGGTATGGAGGGGAGTCGGAAGCTTGTAATCGACGCTGAGGTTCGCCGTCATGCCGGGTGTGCCCGTGAGTGAGTTCACGTAGCCGAGCACCTCGTCGAACGCCGCTGCGACGAAGCCGCCGTGAAGCGATCCCGGAGGTCCCTCGAACGCCGACCCGAAGGTCGCTCGCCCCTCGACGGTCATGTTTGCGTGGTCGGCCATCAAGGAGATGGGCGGCGAGAGGGGATTCGCGAGGCCAATGAGGGGGCTGTGGTCGAAGAAGGCCGCCGCATCGCCCGAGGGAGCCGTCTCGGCCCAGCCTTCGTACTTTGCGTTCTTGGGATATTGATCGAGTCGTTCGCTGTAGCGCTCGAGGCCGTCGGCGGCGGCCGCCAGATCCTTCTCGGGCGCGTCGATCTCGACCAGGCGTTCGATGACCTGACGCACGGCGGCGGCCAGACGTCGGCGCTCGGCCCAGGCTCCCGTCGCCTTCATGGAGCTGGCATCCCAGTGCGTAAATCGCTTGATGAAATCGAGGTCACTGCTCACGGCGTTGGCTCCCCGTCGTCGTCGGCCTCGCGACCCCACTTCGACGCTCCAGTTCTTTCGTCGGACGTGCTCTGCGTGAAGGAAAGTAGATCAAAGCGGGAGCCTCCGCATTGGAGGAAGAACCCGCAACCGCAGTGCACCCCTCCTGTCGCGGCCCTGGGACCCTCTGGTTCCGATGCGGATGCAGAATCCCGCCAGAGTTCCGCTCTGAATGAAATCTTGCTGTGACCGAATCTGTCACGAGACCGCGATTCAATCGCTTCGAGACAGAATGGGTATGACGGCTATTCAGACGGCTATTCAGACGGCTATTCAGACGGCTATTCAGACGGGTATGGCAGACGGGTATGCAGGAATCATGAGAACGAAGGGTATGACGAGTATCACGGGTATGAGGAGTCGAAGGCATGATTCACGAAACCAGGATTCACGAAGAACAGGGCTCATGCTGCGATCTATGCGGCTCGAGCGAGGTGGAGACGGACGAGGCATCGTGGAGCTCGGGCATGGCGTCGGGTCGCGCTTCCACCCGCGGGAGTGGATTTGCATCCGTGATCCTGATCCGCGAATGCCGGCGATGCGACCATCGCTGGACCCAGGCGCGATCACCTGAAGCGCGTCCAATTGCCTCATCGATTGCCTCATCGATTGCCTCTCTTTGGGGCCTCCAGTCCGTTGCGCGGCAGGATTCTGCGCGCGGGCGGTCATCGGAGCGAGAGGTCGCGTCAGCGGCGTGATACCGTCTCCTCATGCGCCTCATTCTCTATACGGGCAAGGGTGGTGTCGGAAAGACGACGACCGCGGCCGCGACGGCGGCATGCGCGGCTGCACGCGGTCGCAGAACGCTTCTCATTTCGGCTGACGCAGCCCACAGTCTCGGGGATGTCCTGGAGGTGCAGATCGGCGCCGAGCCGGTCCGGATCAGCGATGATCTCGACGCTCTCGAGGTCGATGCTCGAGTTGAAATGGGCCGGCATTGGGGCCGTATTCGCGATTTTCTCGTGTCGTTGTTTCGCTACCAGGGTATCGAGGAAGTCGTGGCCGAGGAGCTCGCGCTCCTACCTGGGGCAGAAGAGCTCACCACCCTGCTCGCCGTCGAAGAGCTGGCCGCGACGGGGCAGTACGATCTGATCGTCGTCGATTGCGCGCCGACTGACACGACCCTGCGCCTTCTCACTCTGCCCGAGGTGGCGCACGGTTCGCTGCGCCTGCTCCTCAAGGTGCAGCGTGCGCTCGCCGCCGTGATGACGCCCCTCGCAAGGGGGGTCGTGCCAGTTCCCCTGCCCGATTCGGCCGTCTTTGCCGACGCCGAGGCGCTCCTCTACGTCAAGCTCCGGGCTCTTCATGCCCGGGTCGTGGCTCCCACCACCAGCATCCGTCTCGTCGTGACTCCCGAGCGCATGGTGATCGATGAGGCCAAACGCGCACTCACGGATCTCTCCCTCTTCGATCTCCGGTGTGATGCGGTGGTGATGAATCGTCTGCTCCCCGAGTCTGCCACGCGCGAAGAGTTCTTCCGAGATTGGGGCCGGTTGCAGAAGGAGCGCCTGCTGGAGGTCGAGCGCGATTTCGCTCCACTGGTCGTTCTTCGGGTGCCCTTGAGGGAGGATGAGGTGACCGGTCTGGCGAGTCTCGAAGCGCACGGCGAGGAGCTCTTCGCCACCTGCGAGCCCGAAGCCATGCTCTCCGAGATGCCCCGCGTTCGCTTTGCCCGAGAGCAGGGGGGCTATTGCGTTCGTCTGCCGCTGCCGGGCGCTGAGCTCGGCGATCTCGATCTCACCAAGGTCGAGGGAGATCTCTTCATTCGCGCGGGCTCGCTTCGCAGGGCACTCGTTCTGCCGCGTCGAATGGCCGGGCTACCCATTCGCGAGGCGAAGCTGCGGGACGGCGAGCTCGCCGTCTACTTCTCCGAGTCCGCCGGGCCGGGGTCGGTGGAAGAGGCGACCTGATTATGCGAGTGCTCCTCCACACTGGAAAGGGCGGTGTCGGCAAGACGACGCTCTCCCTCGCCACCGCGCTCGAGGCTGCACGCTTCGGGCATCGTGTCTTCGTACTCTCGACCGATTCGGCCCACAGCCTCGGGGATGCGATCGGAGATCGGATCGGATCGTCGCCGGTCAAGATCGCCGAGCGGGTGACGGCCCGAGAGGTCGGAGTGTTGGACGAGCTCGATCGCGCCTGGTCGGAGATCCAGGAGTGGCTGCGAGAGCTGATTCGCGACGAGACGGACGACCTCGTCGCCGAGGAGCTGCTCGTCTTTCCCGGAATGGAGGAGCTCATCTCCTTGAGAGCCGTGCGGGAAGTCGAGGCCACCGGTGAGTACGACGTTTGCGTGGTCGATTGCGCTCCGACGGGCGCGACCTTGCGCATGCTGCGCTTTCCCGATGCCTTGCGGATCTTCATGGACAATCTCTTCGACCTCGAGCGAAGAGGAGTCGCGCTTCTGCGCCCCCTGCTGCGGGGGATGAGCGCAGCACGGCTACTGCCTCGGGAGGAGTTCTTCGAGGCTTTCGAGAGGCTCTACCGCGAGGTAGACGACGTCCGGCAGATCTTGCTCGATACACACCGGACGAGTGCGCGTCTCGTCGTCAATCCCGCGCGCGTCGTCGTCGATGAAGCGCGACGCTCGTATGCGTATCTCAGCCTCTACGGTGTCACGACGGATGCTGTGCTGGTCAATCGAATGCTCCCCGAGTCTGCCCGCCAGGGCTATTTCGCCCAGTGGGCCGAGCGAGAGCGGGAAGAACTCGAGGAGATCGCGGAGTCGTTCCCCGTGCCACTACTGCGGGCTCCTCTTCATTCCAGCGAGCTGATCGGGATCCCCGCTCTCGGCGAGTTCGGCGAGGAGATCTATGGCGGTCGCGACCCCGCCCAGCTCTTCACGACCTCGCGGCCGATTCGGCTGCGCAAGCGGGGGCGTCGCACCTTGCTCGAGATCGACCTCCCCGGGATGAGCAAGGAAGAGGTGGACCTCGTCAGTACCGGGCAGGAGCTCCACGTGCGTGTGCGCGACGCGCGCCGGAGGATCGCGCTTCCGACCTCTCTCGCCGGGCAGCCAATCGAGAGCTCGACGCTGCGCGAGGGAGTGCTCGAGGTGGTGTTCGGAGAGTGATCGGGGGGTTGATTCGAGCCCGAATCAGGATGGCGTCGCTTGATCGACGGTCCCTTGTCGGCGTGGTAGGGTGGCGAAGTCTTTTCGGGGGATGCCTCGTTGATCGTTGCGAGTCGCGAATCTGGGTGCTTTGTCCCACGCTTCGGGCTGGGGATCGAAAGCCTTCTTCCGCATTTCGCGCGATCTCGCCGCGGCACGACGTCGAAAGACCGATTCCATGAATTCGGTCTTAAAGCCAACCCCCCAGGACCCGAAAAGAAACGTGCAGGTACTGGAAATACGAGCCCGAAGGCGAGCGTGAATTCGATCGATGCGAGTCTGGCATCGGCGAGCCGAGTTGGCTCGGACTGCCCGCTCTTCGGAGCACTCGGGGGGGGCGTAATAGAGATGGAATCCAATCCATTGATGGATCGAGCCGCGATCCGCCGGCTGCCGAGGGGCAGAGATGGTGGAACCGGTTTCAAGCGGCGTAGCGTGGCCTGGGGGGTCGCCCTCGGCGTTCTTCTCGCCGCGGGGATCGCGCAATCGGCCCAGGTGGTCGAGATGCGGGTCGGGAAACATCGGGACTTCACGCGTGTCGTCTTCGAGCTCGACTCACCCGCCGGCTATAGCCTCGGGCGCAACGAGCCCGCGCCCGGAGTCTTCGAGCTGGTGATTACGCTCGATGCCGGCGCCGAGACGGAGAAGGTTGCGGTCAAGCAGGGTTTGATCGAAGGGGTGAACCTCGTCGGTGGTAACGACGTCTCCACGGCTCACATCCGCCTCGGCAGCAAGGGCCTTCGGGTGAAGGAGATGATCCTCCGAAGTCCGCCACGCATCGTGCTCGATGTGATGGCGCCCAAGGTCGCGAAGGCTGCTCCGACGCCGACTCCCGCAGCCCGTCCGGAAGTGAAGGTTCCAGAGACGAAGCTTCCAGCGGCGGGGGTTCCAGAGACGAAGGCCGAGAAGCAGCCCACGCCGGAGCCGGAGCCGAAGACCGCCCCCACACCGAAGGCGACCGTCGTTTCGAAGTCACTGAGCGCGAGGCCCGAGCCGAAGAGCGCGACTCCGAGCGCCGTTGCGGGAACGACCCCGGAACCGACGCTGCCGTCGGCCCCGACCCCAGCGACATCAGCGAGCAGAACACCCACAACGTTGCCCGAGTCGCCGGTCACGGCGGTCGATGGGGCCCGGGTTGCGCCGAGTGCGATCGACCAGGCGGCGATCGCGAAGCCGGATCTGAATGACGCGACGCCGCCCATTGCGGCCACCGCAGCGTCGGCCTCCCGGTCCCAGCGCTCTCCCCGCGCTGCAGCCCCGACGACCCCGCCTCCGCCCGCGCGAGAGAGGTCCGCTGCGCGGCCGCCTCGCGCACCCGCGAAGTCCGCAGCCATGCCGGAGCCTTCGGGCGGTATGTTCGCCGACATGAAGCTCGTCGCGGCTGGAGTTGGACTCCTTGTTCTCGTCGGCGTTGGTCTCTTCGTGATGAAGCGCCGCCGAGCCGGCGCGGTCACGCTCGACGAACTCGACGATGATCCCTTCGCCGCCGACAATCCCTTCGCGCAGCTGGGCGATGACGTCATGGATGGCGCTGCGGCCTCCGCGGTGAGCGCCGACGAAATGCCGGTCTTCGGACAGTCGTCCGGCGGCAGTGCGGCAGTCGTGAGCGACGATGATTCGCCGATTGCCAAGGGCGCCGCGCCCGCCGGTGGCCGGAAAAATCTGGTCGATACTGCCGTGGTGAACGACATGGATGGTGCCACCACTCACACGAACATGGAGCAGCGCGGGCTCAATCCCAGCGCTGCAGTAGGAGATGACATGGAAGGCTTCAACGACGCAACGAGCGTGACCCGCGGAATGGACTCGGTGGCACCGATGGCCGGCATGGACATGGGCGGTGAGAACAAGGAGATGGGCCGCATGATGCAGGAATTCGAACGCCGCATGTCCGCCATGGAATCGCGCCTCGACGAGGTCAGCGAGGCCAAGGAGAGGCTCGAGCGCCAGGTCGCGGCCCAGACCGAAGAGCTGCGCGTTCAGCGGGCGGCGATCGCCCGGACCCAGCGCGCTCTGCGCAACCTACATAGACCGGACGACGAATCCCCCACAGAGCCGGCCCTGCGCGACCCGTCCGGCCCGAACGAGGGGTCCTGATCGCGTCGGTCGTCGACTGTCGTTGCGGTCTGGCTTGGAGGCTCGGAGGCTGGAGTTGCTCCATCCCCCCGGAATCGGATTCGAGATGGTGATCCGCCTGATTCGCGCCGATGATGGCGATGTGGCTCGGCGGCGTTCAGCCGGCGGCTCGGGCTTGCTCGAGGGCGCCCAGGGCGCCACCGAACTCGCCGTTCTGCGGGAAGAAGGGCTGGCGCCCGGTCGAACGTGTCACCTCGTCCAGGATGGTCTCGAGGGTCGGATTCGAGCGCAGGGTCGAGCCGGCGTAGATCACCCGTTCGACCTGGGTCGCAAACGAGAGCCCAGCGCAGATCAGGCCGATATTTTCCCCGACGAGCCCCATGATCGCCGCTGCCAGGTGCTCGGGCGCAGGAGAGGTCTCCGGGCCGCCTTCCCGGCCGAGCTTCCCGAACGCAGCGGCCGTCAACTCGTCGGGAAGGGCGATCTCGCCGGGCCGGTAGATGTCCGAGACGACGAGGTCGACCTGGCTGCGCTCGCCCCGGCTCGCCAGCTCGCAGAGCTTCTCGAAGTCGGGCTCGCAGACGAGGGCGGAGCCCAGACCCAGCACCGTGCCGCCGCCGAGGGCCGTGCCACCGACCCGCACCGGATTGCCGGCGTCGATCAGGAGGATCGAGGTGCCGGTGCCGAGGGAGACGAGCAAGTAGCGGGAATCGTGAGGGAAATCAATCTGGTCGAGGAGCCGGGAGGCGCCCGATCCCCAGGCCTGGAACTCGTCGACCCGCAGGCACTCGCTGTCCCCGAGAGCCTCGCTGAGGCTCGCAGCACCTCCGCCCGTCAAGCCGATGCGCGCCGGGGAGAGCTCTCGGACCCGGGCCGCAAGGCGGGGTATGTCGTTGGAGGGCAGGATCTCGAGGCGGGGGCTCGCCGAGCCATTTCCGCCGGCCGTCGCGAGCTTGGCAAGGGTCGCGCCGATGTCGGCGCCCACGAAGGTTGCGCCGGGGTCGGTGGCTGCGCCGCTCATGAGAGGCCGCTCAGCCGGTCGCCGGGGCGCGCGGAAACTGCGAGGCGAGGAGAATCGTCCATAGGGGGAGGCCCTTCGATCGGGGCTGGGATCGCGACGAGGCTCGGGTCTTCGAATCGGGCCTGCGGTCGGTCGATGCTCCCAGCGCTGGATTCATGCCTTTCGGAATCAATAGGTTACCATCGGATATTGGATTGAACCGCCATGTATACCTCGTTCTACGGGCTGCGCGAAAAGCCCTTCTCACTGAGTCCTGACCCGCGCTTCCTCTTCTTCGCCGATTCTCATCGCGAGGCGCTCGCACACCTGCGCTACGGCCTCACTCAGGGTGAGGGATTCATGGCCATTACGGGTGAGGTCGGGACCGGCAAGACGACCATCTGCCGCACCCTGCTCCAGCGCCTCGGCCCCGACACCGAGGTCGCCTTCCTCTTCAATCCCGCACGCTCGGCCACCGAGCTGCTCCAGAGCATCGCCCACGAATTCGGCCTCGAGCCGGCGGGCCGTCAGCGTCACGCCCTCAATGAGCAGCTCAATCGCTTCCTGCTCGACAAGAAGCGCGAGGGGCAGCGGGTGCTGCTCATCATCGACGAAGCCCAGAACCTCGACGATGACGTGCTGGAGGAGGTGCGGCTGCTCTCCAACCTCGAGACCGAGTCCAGCAAGCTGATCCAGATCATCCTGCTCGGTCAGCCCGAGCTGGGCGAGAAGCTCGACTCCGAGGGCCTGCGCCAGCTCCGGCAACGGATCAGCGTGCGCTGGAATCTCGCGCCGCTCAGCGCAGATGAAACGAGTGCGTACGTGCGACATCGCCTGAAGGTCGCGGCCGGTGCGGAGCGCGAGAGCTTCAGCGCCGGGGCGCTGCGCGAGATCTATCGTTCGACCGGAGGTGTGCCCCGCCGAGTCAACCTGCTCTGCGATCGGGTGCTTCTGGCCGGGTATGCGTCGGGGCAACACCGGATCGGACGAGGGCTGGTGAAGAAGGCCGCGCGAGAGCTCGCGCAGCCCGGCCTCGGGAGAGACGCACGCTCATCGAGTTCCTTGTCGCGAACGTTCATGGCGGGGATTGCGGCCTCCGTGTTTGCGCTGGCAGTCGTGGTCGGACTCAATGTCGGAGACGGCGACGGGCTCGAGTCCATTCTCGCACAGGCGGGAGATCGCCTGCGCTCCGTCTCATCGGGCTTGATTGGATTGGAGTCGACACCCGAGCCCAGCGAAATCGTGGTGACGATCGACGCCGAAGCCGTTCTGGCGGCGGTATCCGCGACCGCCGAACTGGAGAGCATCGAAGGGCGGGGCCAGTTCGTGACATTCGAGGAGTCGAACGATCCGGACGAAGCCGCGATCGGTGCGGCCGCAGTTGAATCGGATGATTTCGAAGAGTTTGCGATGCTCGAGGTGGTCGGCGGGGAACCCGAGCCGATCGACGCCCTCGCGTCGACTTCCCTCGCGAAGCCGCGCGAGCCGGTCGGAACGCGCTCCGAGCGCGTCTACAACACCCTCGCTCCCGGCAGCTTTCTGGGACGATTGCTCGATCATCAGGAGCCCGGTCGCGCCCGATTCCTCGCCACCAACTCCATCCTCGAATCCTATCGCCTCGCGTCCTACCGAGACGAACCCGAGAACATCGAGGAAGCGCTGGTTTGGCTGGAGCAACGCGGCCTCTCCGCGCTCGAAGTCGTGGACGGGGATTTCGAGGCCCTGCGGGCCCTCAATCATCCCACGCTCCTCGTGCTTCGAAGCGAGGTCGGCGCCCAGCGGCTCGTCTCCCTGGCAGCGCTCGGGTCCGAGCACGGGGTGCTCTTCGGGGTGGAGGACTCGGGTGGGCTCGAGACCAGGCTGAGCGAGATCGAATCCCAATGGAACGGTGAGGCCTATGTGATCTGGGAGGCGTTCGAGGCGATCCCCGACGTGCTGATGCTCGGACAGAGCGGGCGCGGAGTCGTCTGGCTCCAGGAGGGGTTGGGAGAGCTCGGCTACTACGAAGGCGAGGTGACCGGGTTCTTCGATCGCGCGACCGAGGCCGGGGTGACGGCACTGCAGAACTCGCGAGACATCGAGGCCGATGGTGCGGTGGGTCCTCGCACGCAGATGATTTTGTATGACATGCTCGATCGCTACCGCCTGCCACGGCTGGTCGGTGAGGCTCAGCTGGATGAGGGACTCGAGGAGATCGAGGGAGACAGCGCAGGATGAGCACGATCCTGAAGGCGCTGCGCAGGCTCGAGGCCGAAGAGGAGAGCGAGCGAGAGCGTTCGGATCCTGGGATGGGGGCGGATTCGCTCGTGAGGGTCGAGCGGGATGCGCCGCGCTCGAGGCCATTTCGGCGGCTCTCTCTGGCTCTGCTGGGGATCGTCCTGGCCGCCGTGATCGGTGCTGGGGCGACGTTTGCCGTGCTGAGTGTCAGCGAAGGAAAGGGGGCGCTCGCCTGGGTACCGGGTCTGGTGGAAGCGGGCTCGGGCTCGGGTGTGATCGCGAGTCCCGTGAGCGACACGGAGGCGGCCGGGATCTCCGCGGATTCGCCCCGGTCTCGGCCGACGGCCGTCGCCGAAGAATCGAAACCGACGGATCTGGCGCAGGGCGAAGTCCGCGCGCCAGGGGGCACTCCGGCGGAATCTCCGGTTCCAGTGCCGAAGACCCAGCCGCGGATCGGCCCGGTGAGTTCCGGTTCGAGTATCGCAGCGCAGGCGAGATTCGATCCGATGCCGAGCGGCGTCGCGCTGCCCGGCGCCGAGCCGATCGTCGAAGTCGCGATCATCCAGCCCGAGAGCATGCGCGAACCCGACCCCTTATCCGAGCGTGCCCCGCGAAGTCTGCCCGAGCCCTATGCGGACCGCGCGCGCGAGCTTGAGGCCCGGGGCGGCGAGTCTGTCTTCGCGCGCCGCCCGGATGCCGCCATCCCCAGGCTGACGCGAACTCCCCTCCCGGACATCCAGGTGAAGAGCACCGTCTGGCATCCGAACGCAGGTCGCCGCGAGGTGGTGGTCCAGGTCGAGGAAGGAGGGTCGAGCCGACTCGTGACGATGCGCGAGGGAGAGGCGCTGGGCCCGCTGGAGCTGAACGAGATCCGCCCGTCGGGGGTGACCTTCGTGCACGAGGGGGTCGAGGTCCAGTACCGGGTCGGGGCGGCGTGGTGAGGTTCAGCGAACGGTGACGGATCCGTTCGAGGTGCGCAGCCGGATCAGCGGGCCTCCGCGACCGAGCCTTCCTCGCAGGCGACCGGCGGATTCGGCGCCGCTCGACCTCAGCGGGAGGTCGTTGCGAATCACGCCGTTGTCCACGCGAACGTCCATCTCCGCGTTCACACCGTCCGGCAGCTCGAGCACGATGCGCCCGTTGCTCGTCGCGAGCATTACGCCGTCGCCCTCGACGCTTCCCACCGATGCCCGGATCGACCCGTTCGAGGTACACGCATCGACGGGTCCGGTGTGATCGCTCAGCTCCAGCTTCCCATTGCTCGAACGGGCGAGCAGGCGGCCGCAGGTGTTGCTGCAGCGAACCTTCGCGTTTGCCGCCGTGACCTTGAGATCTCCGACCACGTCCTCGATGCAGACCGAGCCGTTGCTCGCGTGGGCGTGTACGCTGGCTCGCATTCCCTCGACGCAGACTCGGCCGTTCGAGGACGTCACCTCCAGATCGAGGGATTGGGGGAGCCGGGCCGTGAGATTGACGCGCCCGTGCCGATTCCACTTGCGCGGGATGATGACGTCGATCTCGAGCACGCCGTCGACGACCTCCGTCTTTACCGTCGAGGAGTTGATGAGCTCCTGCGCGGCGTGACTGCACTCCGCCCGCGCCTGCTTGCTGGCCACTAGCTCGATATCCGAGCGCTCTTCTCCCACGATCTCGATCCGCCCATTGGCGTTGTGAATGTGTACGGATTTCTTGCGCGGTGCGGGGATGTGGATCAGCTCCTGACCATCGGCCGACTCGCTCCACGGAATACCGCCCATCAGGGATCGGAGCAGACCGCTCCACCTTCCCTCGCCGGCCGCGCTCTCTTCGTCTTCTTCGGTGTTGCGTTCGGTGTCGCGAGAACTCATCGCCGCATCCGCCTACCCGTGCGTTCCGGTCATTT
>CBDUYG010000049.1:0-12221 GCA_965371385.1 uncultured Myxococcales bacterium
ACCCCCAGGAGCATCAGGCGCAGCTGACCGCACTGACCAAGGAGCGCCAGGAGCTCGTCGCCAAGGAAGAGGCAGCGAAGTCCAAGAAGTTCCTCGCCGATGCGGCCGCAGCGAAGGGCGCAGAGGTCACGGAGTCTGGCCTGATCATCACCCAGGTCACGACCGGGTCGGGGGAGTTTCCCAAGCCGACCGACAAGGTCAAGGTTCATTACACGGGCACCCTGCGCAACGGCGACGTCTTCGATAGCTCGGTCGAGCGCGGTGAGCCCGTCACCTTCCCCCTCAACCGGGTGATTCCGTGCTGGACCGAAGGCGTCGGCATGATGAAGCCCGGGGGCAAGGCGCAGCTCATCTGCCCCTCCGACATCGCGTACGGGGATCAGGGGCGACCGCCACAGATTCCCGGCGGTGCGGCGCTCATCTTCGATGTCGAGTTGATCGAGGTCGTCTCGGGGCCCTGAGCCGACGGCGCTTCAGGGGCTCATCGGCAGAGCCGGATCGGGATCCTCATCGAGCAGCGCACTGAGCTGCTGCTCGATCGCATCCTCACTGGCCTTCTCGGCACGCGCCTGCT
Organism: uncultured Myxococcales bacterium; assembly: GCA_965371385.1. Lineage (GTDB taxonomy): Bacteria > Myxococcota_A > UBA9160 > UBA9160 > UBA4427 > CBDUYG01. The sequence continues at coordinate 575 of CBDUYG010000049.1, forward strand.
TGCGGGCGTCCTCCAGCAGACCCCAGTCCAGGATCTGATCCCGCATCTTCGGCATGTCGGTCTTGATCTTGGGATTGGGCGGCGCGATTCGCCCATTGTTCAACCTCTGAATCGCGTCGTTTCGCATCGACCGATTGAGCGGACGCAGCACGGCGTTTCTCGCGTCGACCGGCCTCGCCGTCGCCAGGTAGGACTGCGGCGCATCACCGCGACGATTCGCACCTGAGGCCGCTCCATGCTCCACCACACGCACGACTCCTGCAGTGACGAGGGCCAGAACTCCAACGAGCAGTAGGGGAATCGCGCCTTTCGCGAGCTTGACCATGCGCTCGCCAACGGTCTTCTTGCGGCGAGTGCGCCGACGGCGACGCTGAGGGCGCATCGGCGGCAATGGCTGCGACGGTGCAGGGGCCTGCGATTCCACGGTATCTCCTTGCGCGACGGCTTCCGGGATCGAGATTGCCCCCGCCCGGGGCACTCGAAAGCCTCGCGTTCCATTCGCGGGGGGAGAGTTCTCTCATCGGCTGGGATTCCGCGGAGCTTGATCGAGGCGTCGCGCCACGCGAACTCGAGCCCAGTGCCCGTCCGGAGCCGGGAAGGCGGCGGTGGCGTTGCAATCGGAATGAAATCGCACGGTCCTACTGGATTTGAACGATCACACGCCGACTCGCGCGGGCATGGCGATGCTCCCAGAGGAAGATCCCCTGCCAGACGCCGAGAGCCAGGCTCCCCGAGAGAATCGGGATGCCGAGTGAGGTGGCGGTCAACGCCGCCTTGATGTGCGCCGGCATGTCGTCGGGTCCCTCGGCGGTGTGTCGGTAGAGAGGGTCGCCTTCCGGAACCAGTCGTGCGAGCCAACGCTCGAGGTCCATCCGGGCACTCGGGTCGGCGTTCTCCTGGATCACGAGGCTGGCCGAGGTATGGGGCACGAAGACGGTGCAGAGCCCGTTCTGCACGCCAGAATTCAAGACAGCCTCCACCACCGCGTCGGTGATCTCGTGCATCCCCTGACCTGGGACGCTGATTCGGAGCTCGACGGGAGCACCGCTCACACGCCCGACCCACCCAGGCGGGCACGGGTGTCTTCGACGAAGTCGTCGTTCACCTCGCGCAGGGCCTGCTCGGGATCGACGCCGAGCTCGCGCCCGAGCTCGGCACAGGCCGCAAGCAATCGTCCGAGGGCACGGAGAGTGTCGGGGCGATCCCCCGAGCCCTCCGCCGGGGACCGCAGCTCGAGCACGGCTGCGAGGCGGCGCTCCGCTTCCTCACCCCGGCTGGATCCGGCGGCTTCGGGTAGCCGTGTCGACTCCTCCGACGCGGCTCGCTTCTGCAGCTTCACCGCACGCGTGAGAGCGGGAAGTGCAACCGGGATGCCGGCGAAAGGATCGTTCCTCTTCGCCAGACTCGGATGCTCGGCGGCGCGCTCAGCACGCTCGCGACGCTTGCTCTCCTCCCAGAATCGGGTCTGGTCCTGGGCCGTGCGGAAGTGACGCTTGCTCGTTCCATCCCCATCCTCACCGAATACATGGGGGTGACGCCGGATCAACTTGTCGCAGATAGCGCTCACGACATCGGGGAATGCGAAGTGACCCACCTCTTCAGCCATCCGCGCGTGGAAGACGACCTGCAGCAGGAGATCCCCCAGCTCGTCGCAGAGGCTCTCCATATCGCCCTGACGGATCGCGTGATCGACCTCATAGGCCTCTTCGATCGTATAGGGAGCGATCGTCTCGAAGCTCTGCTCGACGTCCCAGGGACAGCCGTCGGCCGGATCCCTGAGCCGCGCCATGATTTCCAGGAGGGAATCGATGCTCGTCATGCCGGCGAGTATGGAGGGCGACTTCGTGGGCTGCAAACCAGTGGCCGGCTCTCCGGGAGCAGTCGACCGTGTGGAGCGGAGCACCCATTTTCGCGCCGCGGGAACCACACCGCGGGCTGGAGCGGGTTCATCAGCGACGTGCAGGCGGTAGCGGCAAGAGGAGAGAGGATCGAGGGAATCAGCGTCTCCCCGCGTGCGGGCACGACCCTTGCAATTCAGCCCCTCATGTCCATCGCAAGGAAACTGATCGAAGAGATCCGGGCCTTCGGCGTGCGCAATCCGAAGCACGACAAATCGGTGAGCGCACTCCTGCGCGCTGTCGAGCGAATCGATCGCGAGTTCGAGGGAGAAACGCGCGAGCAGCTCCTCGCCCAGGCACGCACGACCTTCTTGCGTCAGATCGAGACCCTCGAGAACGCCGAGAGAACGGTGGCTGCTCTCGAAAAGCTCGAGCAGAACCAGCTGGATCTCGTCGAGGCCCTCAAGCGGATCGCCTATCAGCGGCCGTCGGGTGCCACGTTGCACTGACCACCGACGCGTGACGGAAGGCCCGGGGCACACGCCGCACCCCGGGCCCGTCACACAGCACCGTGCTACTCCAAAGCTCCGGCTCCCTCGTCGTCCTCACTGACGACACACTCCGAGGCGCAGCTCCGGAACTCCTGCCAGCAGGCCGTCTCCTCGCGGCAGGTTCTTGCACAGCCGGCTTTCTCGGCACGAGCCTCGTGCAAGCATGCGCGCAGATCTTCACGAGGACCCTCGAAGCAGGCCTCGACTGCTGAGCGCGAGATCTCGGGACACGCATCGACACACTCACCGCGTTCGTCGATGCAGGCGGCCATCTCGCCCAGGCAGGCATCGGTGCACTCGGGATCGAGATCGTCGCGAGCTTCAGTGCGACACTCGAGCTTTTCGAGACGGCACTGGCGGGATGCATCGCGGTGGGCATGACGGCATTCGCGGCGGCATTCGGCATCACCCCCGTCGCAGGCCTTCGCGCATGTGCGATGTTCCTGTCGCGCATCGATCCGGCACTGGCGTTGTTCCATGCGGCAGCCATCGCCATCACGCGTCGCGTCGACCTGTGAGGCCCCGGCCGGTAACACGGCGAACCCCAGCAACGCCGTGGCGCCGATCAGGTAGAGCAGCGCACCTCTTCGAGACCCAACCCTTCGATCTTCCAGTCTGAACATGACTTCCTCCGAAATCGAGGCGCCCTGCCCCGGCCATCCGGACTCGAGGAACTCGTGCGCGTCATTGGAGGTTCAAACCCGATCGAAACGGGATCGTTGCGGCCAAAGTGCGATCATCTTCGCTTCTTCAGCGAATCGCCCTCGAGATCAGCAGGTCGACGGGTGCACGGGTTTCGAGTGCTCATTCATGATCCGAATCCGAATCAGCGGCCAGGGCTTCCCGCCGCTTCCCAGCTCTCTCTTCGACGAGTGCGGAGCCTCCGTTCACCATCCAGCAGATCAAGACCGCAAGCGTAGCCAGGTGAAAAGTCGACGGGTTGGTCATGCCCCCGCGCGAGTAGATCGCGAAGGCGGCGAGGCTCGTTGGCGTATAGAAGAGAAGGAGCTTGGTCTGGTCCCAGCGGCGAGTCACCAGGGTCATGAGCAGAACCGGCAGAATCAGCCAGCCGCTGAAGGGAACTCCGATGAAGTCGGATCCCCAATTGACGCGAACCGGGGGTGTGCGGTCCAGAATCCGCTGGGCCCTCCGGGCCAGGACTCCCGAATACCAGAGCGGATCATCGATGATGTCACTCAACACCTTGTCCCGAAGCACGGGTGCGTATTCGGGGAGCAGCTCCGGCTTCATGTGGTAACTCGGGCTGGCCGGCTCCCGATTGGCCAGTTTGAAGGATCCCTCCTTCAGCATCCGGTAGTTGGTTCCATGCCGCTGATTGATGATCGGAAGGACCTCGCGGTATACGACGCGATCATCCCAGCTCTTGTATCCCTTCTCCTTGCCGAAATCGCTGAGTCCACAATAGATTGGATGCCAGAGGGCGTGATGGCGATTGCGGAGGCCTCCGAAGGGCGTTCCGCCGGCTTCCATCACGATGCGATACGACTCTTCGAAGTGGGCGTCCCAATATTTCGACCAGAGAACAGACGTCGATTGAAAGCTCACCAAGAGGATTCCGACGAGTGCCGCCCGCCGCCGCCAGCCACCGGGCGCGAACGCGCAGGCGATTGCGACCGTGAGCAGCACCGCCGCCGCCTCCGTCCGTACCTCCCGCACGCTCGCCAGGAAGACTCCGGCGATGAGGGGTATCGCGGCATGGAGCCGGCGGCTTCGGGAGGAGAAAATGAGCGGGGCGCAAAGCGCGAGCATGAGCGACCCCACCGGGATCGAGTAGGCCCAGATATTGTACTCACGGTAGAGATGGACGAGCGCAAAGGGATGAGACCCCACCAGGACGACGAGGGTGACGGCGAGCAGTCGGTGACCGACCAGGCTGAGGGAAACGAAGAGCGCCAGCAGGGAGACGACCGCCAGAATCCGATTGAACGTCTGCGGCGTGGCGAGGAGGGCCTTGCCATTCAGCCACATGTCGGGATAGAAGAGGAAGATCTGAGCGAAATCGCCCTTGCGCACTACGGTATAGATCTCGTTGACGAGTGGCGATTCTTCCCCGGGCGTGAGCATTGCTCTCGCCGACTCGGGATCATCCTTCAGATCCCGCCAGCGACCCCTGGTGGCGATCGGATAGTGTCCTGTGTAGTAGAAGAAGTAGAAGAAGGGCTTGATCTGCTGGAGGTAGATACCGGTGTGTCCCGGCGGATTCGAGTAGGGACCTCGCTGGATCTCCAATGCGCCTCGAATGAAGGCACCGTGCCACGCGACGATCAGGGCGCACCCGACGACGATGAAGATCGCGCTTCCGGCTCTTCCGAGCTGCAACCAGGGGGGATCCGAGATCCGAAGCGAACGCGTGCCAATCCGCGCGATCCGCTCATTCACGCTTCGTGCCTCCAGTAGATGATCGTGCCTGGGAGCTCTCGACCACCCGCATCAGCGTCAGGTCGTCGGCGCTCGCAAGCATCAGCCTGCGGTGCAGTGTGAGCAATACGAACGCCAGCAGGGGAAGTGAGATCCACCAGCTCGCGCACCAGCCCAGGAGAAGCGCGAGCCCGCACACTCCAAGGAGACAGAGAAGGAGTCGCCCGAAACTCATGACCGAGAGGATCCCGTCGCCCGCCAGCACCGCCAGACGCACGAAGTCGTACTGGCTCGCCCCGTGAACCCGGTCGATGGTGTCGATCTCGATTACCGAGAGCGCACCGGTGCGCTGGAGTTCCGCGAGGGGAAGTCGAAGGAAGCGCCAGTAGAGAGGCTCCCCGCACAACGCCCTTGCGCGATCCGCGTCGATCAAGCGGTAGTACACACTCTGGGTTCGGAGGTCGCAGCCCGTGATCATCCGCGTCAGTCCGTTGAATAGTGCAGCACCCCAGGTGCGATACAGGACGCGCCCCTCGATCGTCTTCCGCCGGCATTGAACCAGCCGAGCGCCCTCCCGATGGCGCGCAATCATCTCTGGAATCACCTCCACGGGGTGGCTTCCGTCCACGTCCATCATGATCATCGCATCGGCCCGGGACCGGCTGAGGCCGAAGACGATCGCCGGCCCCTGGCCGAACCCCTTCTCGAGCGCGTAGTACTGGATCAGCGGGTCGTTGGACGCGAGATCCCGAAGGACTGAGCGGGTCGCGTCGCTGCTCGAATCCTCGACGAAGATCATTCCGACCCCGGCGCCGTCCGGCAGGGAGAGATCGCGAATCGCCTCTACGAAGACGGGGAGATTCCTCTCCTCGTTTCGCACGGCGACCACGATATCGATGCGGATGTCGGTGCGCACGAGGCCCCTCCGGCTGGATCGGTCGCGCGGAAGCCTACTTCTTGAAGTGGGCCTCGTAGGCGTCTTCCGCTTCTTGATAATCCTCGATGCTCCCGATATCGAGCCAGTACTCTTCCATCAAGTACCGGCTGACGGTGCGCCCGGCCCGGATCATGTCCTGGATCAGCTTGTCGATTCCGTAGTAGGTGTCGTCGGGAATGAGCTCGAGCACCGCGGGCTTCATGAAGTAGATACCCGCCACGATCTCGATGATCAGCTCCGGCTTCTCATCGACTCCAGTGATCCGGTTGCCCTCGCTCTGAACGCTGCCGAAGTTGAAGGGTGTGCGGGTCTGCTTGGTCGCTACCGTAAAATCGCTCTCCTGGGAGTTGCCGTACTCATAGAATCGCCGAAAGTCGATCGTGGTGAGGATGTCGCCATTCATCACGATGAAGGGGGTCTCGAGTTGGTCACGCAGGAGGCTCAGCGGGCCACAGGTGCCGAGCGGCTTTTCCTCTTCGCTGTAGTGGATCTGGACCTCGAACTGGCTCCCGTCACCAATGAACTTGCTGATGTACTGGGATTTGTAGTTGGTCGCGAGGAAGACCTCGTCGCAGCCCCCCTCGGCGAGATTGCTGATCTGCAGCTCGAGCAGGGACTGCTCGCCAACAGGAAGGAGCGGCTTGGGAATCGCCTGGGTGAATGGACGCAGACGCTCTCCGAGCCCACCCGCAAGAATGACGGCCTTCATGACTCGCTTCTCATCGTTTTCGATCTCATCGAAGCTCCTACGACGCGAAATCCGAGCTCAGGCATCAAGCGCACATCGCCGAGGTCCTGCGTGCACTACTGCATACCCGCGGCATTTTGCCGGGGCACCTCTGCCAGTGAATTCCGCACGGCCCGTATCACCTTCTCCTGCTCCGAATCCGACAGGGAAGTGGAGCAGGGGAGCGTCAATACCCCCTTCCACACCTCATTCGATACCGGCGTGGGCTCCTTGGGACAATTTCGAAACGGCGTCTGGAGCGACATCGGCTTCCAGAACGTTCGTGCGCCAATTCCCTCCGCTTGAAGCCGGGGAATGATTTCGCTGACCGGCGGACTCGCGATGCAGATGCCGCTCATCCAGCACGAGCTCTCGGCCCAATCGGGGGCAGGAAAGAGACTCACCCCCCGCAGCTCGCCGAGCCCTTCATCGTATCTCGACGCGATCCTTCGCTTCGACTCCACGAACTGCGCGAGGAGCTCGAGCTGGCCGCACCCGACGGCGGCCTGCAGGTTGGTCATGCGATAGTTGAACCCGACTTGATCGTGGTCGTAGTCGTTGCCGGAGCGGGCAGTCGTCGTGAGGTGACGCACCCGATCGGCGAGCTCCGGGTCGCTCGCGACCACCGCACCGCCGCCACCCGCCGTCACGATCTTGTTGCCGTTGAAGGAGAGAACGGTGAGATCGGCGCCAAGCTCGCCGATCCGGCGCCCTCCCTTGTAGGTGGCTCCGATCGCCGCGGCGGCGTCGGCAACCACAGGCAGGCCGTACTCCCTCGCGAGTGCGACCAGGGGATCCATGTCGGCCGGGAGACCCAGGGCATATACGGGCATGATCGCCGCGACCCTTCGGCCGGTCTCCCGGTGTATCAGATCTCCTCCCACCCGCCGTGTCTGCTGCGACAGCGCCTCGCCCACGCGATTCGGATCCAGATTCCATGAAACCCGGTCGATATCAAGAAGCCAGGGCTCGGCCCCGCAGTGGGCGATCGCGTTGGCGCTGGCGATGAACGTGTAGTCGGGAAGGAGGACGAGATCATCAGGCCCGACGCCGACCGCGATCAGCGCAACATGAAGACCGGTCGTGCCCGCAGACGTGGCGATGGCTCTCGCACCACCAGTCTCGTCCGCGACGATGGCTTCGAGACGATCGACGAAGGGACCCACGCTCGACACGAAATTCGTCTCGACGCACTCTTGAAGATATCGTCCCTCGTTGCCCGAGAGATTCGGAATCGCCAGGGGAATCAAAGTAGTTCGACCTCGATCTTCCGCCTTGGAAGAATTCGTGATTGGCGAAGCCATTCTGCCATAGGGGGGGCCGGGATGCGAGCAACAAAGGCTCCTCCGACGATGTGCAGGAACGCTTCAATTGGTCGCAGCCGACCCCAGTCGGACCTCGTCGGGATTGGCGTGTGCGGTTCGAATGCAGGCCACGGGCAGCGGGAAACGTCCCGCAATGAGCGCGCTACGCACGTGATGACGATGGAATGGGAAACAGATGTCGCATAACGTGTGCCGCATGAGTTTTGAATCACTTCGCGTCGTCGTCACGGGTGCCGCGGGCTACCTCGGCAGCCTGCTCACCCATCGCCTGCTCGCGCGTGGTCACTCGGTCCTGGGAATCGATCGCCTCGATTACGGTGCCGAGGCGCTGCTCGCGGTTCGCGGCGACTCGCGCTTCGAGTTGTCGGCATCGGACATATCCGATGCCGACATCGTGAAGAAGGCGCTGTCCCGATGCAACGCGGTCGTGCACCTGGCCGCGATCGTCGGCGATCCCGCGTGCGCCCGACATCCCGACGAGGCCCGGCGAACCAACGGCGACTCGACACGCCGGCTGATGCAGTTGGCTCGCGATGCCGGAGTAGAGCAGTTCCTCTACGCATCGACCTGCTCGAACTACGGGGTTCAGGACGCCGATTCCATCGCGAACGAGGAGACGACCCTCAATCCCCAGTCGCTCTACGCCGAGCTCAAGGTGCAGGGGGAGCACGACCTCCTCGACCTCGGAACGGACGGCTGGCGGCCCCTGGTCCTGCGCTTTGCGACGCTCTTCGGGCTCTCGCCCCGGCCTCGGTTCGATCTCACGGTGAACGACTTCACCCGGGCGGCCTTCGTCGAGAAGAAGCTGGTGGTCTACGGCGAGCAGTTCTGGCGGCCCTACTTCCACGTAGGAGACATGGCGGACGCCCTCACCCGGATCCTGGAGACGGATCCCGCGCGCCCCCTTTCGCATCACATCTACAACGTCGCCGACGACCGCTTCAACTACCAGAAGAAGACGATCGCCGCGGAGGTCCTGCGCCAGCTGCCGCAGACACAGCTCGAGCGCGTCAGTGTCGATTCCGACCCGAGGAGCTACCGGGTCACGGGTGCGCGAATCGAGGCGGATTTCGACATCCGGGGAGCGCGAGATCTGGAGGCCGGGGTGCGCGAGATCCGTGAGACCCTCAGCGACGGTTGGTTCAGCGATCCCATGGACCGACGCTATGCGAACATCTGAGCTCTTCTTTCAGACGCGCGCCCCGCGAGGCGCGTCGATATCGCGACTCACGAGGGGGACGATCGTCGCCCTGCTTCTGGCGGTCGTCTCGGGCTGCGCAGACGACCGTCCCATGAACGTCCTTCTCATCTCCCTCGACACTCTCAGAGCAGATCGGGTATCGAGCTACGGCGGAGCCAGGTCGACTCCGGCGATCGATGGGCTTGCCGGTCGCGGGGTCCGATTCGAGAACGCGTTCACCACATCCCCCTGGACCCTGCCCGCTCACGTCTCGATGTTGAGCGGACGCTATCCGGGCTCGATCGAAGACAATCCGAACTCCCTGAAGCTATTCGGCAGGACCCGGATCCTCTCCACCATGCTGAAGCAACACGGCTACGCGACCGGGGCAGTCACCGGTGGCATCTACCTCGGCAAGATGTTCGGGTTGGTCCCCAGCTTCGATGACTACCGCGTAGACAAAGCGGAGAGGAACATCAACTCGGCGCTGAAGTGGCTCCGCGAGCACGCCGATCGACCCTTCTTCTTCTTCTATCACACCTACATCGTCCATGCTCCGTACAAGGACCGTCGATTCGCCCAGGGGCTCGACCCGGGTCGACTGGCCGGGATCTACGATCGAGGAGCTTTGAACGATCAGCACTACGCCGTGTGCTGCAGGGGAATTCGACCCACGGCCGGCGAGCGAAGGTACCTCGAGAGTCTCTATGATGGTGGCGTAGCCCGCGCCGACGAACGCGTGGCCGATCTCTGGAAGGCGCTGGGAGACCTCGGGCTGCAGGGCAACACCCTCGTCATCCTCACGAGCGACCACGGGGAAGAGTTCTGGGAGCATACGGGGCGCGCCGCCTATCACGGTCATACGCTCTACGACGAGCTTCTCCGCATACCACTGATCTGGTCCGATCCGACGATCCGGAACTCGGGGCGCGTCGTCACGGAGCCGGTAAGCCTGATCGACATTGTTCCGAGTGTGCTCGCCCGCCTCGGCATTCCCGTACCGAGCGACGTCGATGGCCTCGACCTCGCTCCCCTGATCGAAAGCGGTGAATGGGACATGGAACGCGTCCTCTTCGCCGAGGGGAGCCGCAACGGCCCCGAGCGCAAGAGTGTCCGAAGTAAAGAAGGCAAGCTGATCTTCACTCCCCACCCGGATCAGCAAGGCGGAGAGGGAGAGGCCTACCCGGTTCCCGTTCGCGCGCCCGTCGAGTTGTACGACGCCGGGGATTCGAGCGAAAGTCTCAATCTCGCCGGCAAGAGGCCGGATCTGGTCGCCGCCCTGATGAAATATCTGGAGCCCCGCCTCGAGCGGATGCCCGAAGATCTGAGCGCAGGCTCGCTCGAGGACCTCGACGATGAGACTCGAAGCGAACTTCGCGCCCTCGGATACACTGAATGATCAAGTGAGCAAAGCGGTAATCGCTGGCATCTCGCCCTCTGTCACCGCGAGAGCAGATCCCGAGCGATCGCCGTGATCTGGATCTCGTCCGTCCCCGCGTAGATCTGCAGCACCTTCGCATCCCGCGCGAGCTGCTCGACCTGATATTCGCTCATGTAGCCGTTTCCGCCGTAGATCTGGACCGCCTCCATCGCGACCTCGGTCGCGGCCCGGGCCGAGTAGAGCTTCATCGCAGAAGCCTCCGCGAAGGTGACGCCCCGCCCCAACTCGGCGCCCTCGATCATGCGGAAGATCATGCCCTGCACGTTGATCCGCGCGACCTCCATGCGGGCGAGCTTCTCCTGGATGAGCTGGAACTCGCCGATCGGCCGGCCGAACTGAACACGCTCCTTTGCGTACTTGACCGAGAGCTCGAGGCATTGCTCGATGATCCCGAGCGCCATCGCCGCGACCCCCGAGCGTTCCATCGAAAAGGTGTCCTTGGCGCCGGACTTCTGACGGTCGACCGGCTTTCCGCCAAGCAGACGATCGGGTCCCGCCACTACATCGTTGACGAAGAGCTCTCCCGTCGGCGATGAGTGCAGACCCATCTTGCGCAGGGGCTTGCCCTGAACGAAGCCCTCCATGCCGCGATCGAGCACGAAGTTCATCACCTTGCGGTCCTTCGGGTCGACCCCCTCCTCCTCGAGCTTGCAGATGAATACCGTGATGTCTGCGTAGGGCCCGTTGGTGATGAAGGTCTTGCTGCCGTTCAGCAGATAGGTTCCGTCGGGCTGGAGCTTCGCCGTCGCCTTCATGCTCCCGAAGGCGTCCGATCCCGAGCCCGGCTCGGTGATTGCCCAGGCGCCGATCTTCTCCATCGTGAGGACGTCGAGTCCCCAGCGCTCCTTCTGCTCGATCGTGCCCTTGGACATGATCGCCGCTGCGGTGAGGCCGGTGCTCACTCCCATCGCGGTCACCATGCCGGGGCAGTAGCGACAGATCTCGATGATGGGGATCAGCGACATGGCGGCCGAATCGCCCCGCCCGCCGGTATCCCGCGCCCGTTTCTTCTTGTCCGCCGACTCCTCGCCGGCCGCGATCTTCTTCTCGAGGGCGATCTGCTTCTCGAAGCGCGCGCGAGCCATCTCTGCCATGCCGAACGTGGCGTTCATCTTGCGCAGGATGTCGTAGGGGGGCATGTCGCCGTGCTCGAGCTCTTCGAGGTTCGGGACGATCTCTTCCTTGACGAAGCGACGAATCGCGTCGCGGATCATCACTTGCTGCTCATTCCATTCGATCATGGGTCAACCTCCGGTTTCCGGCCGGACG
>CBDUYG010000050.1:0-12175 GCA_965371385.1 uncultured Myxococcales bacterium
CGGAAATCAGACTGCACGAACTCAATGAAAATGTCAATGAAATAGTCAGAAAGCCTTCCTCAAGCCATGCCAAGGACCCCGGGGACTGATAGGGTTGGCGCGACGGCTCTGGCATTCAACGACCTGCGAGAGTATCCAAACCGAGACCCCTGGAGCCCTACACGCCCTCCATGCAGAATCACCCGAGCCCGAGTCAACGATCCCCCGCTCCGGGAGTGTCCATTCGAGTACCCAGCGGACCGCACAGCTTCGAGCCAACCGCGCTGGAGCGCGGCTCGAGTACGCATCGTGCCCTGGCGCTGGCCCTGGCATGCGGGCTGCTCCTCTCGTGCTCGCCCGGTCACAAGATTCCCAAGAAGGTCCGCGAGCGTCACGCCCACGCCGCGACCAGCGAGCTGGAGCGCATCGACACCCCGCTTCGGCTTCGCGACGTCTACTGGCACGAAGAAGCCCTCTACCTGAGCTACGTCCAGGACGGCCAGCTGCGGCTGGGAGTGAGCAGCGCCGACGCTCGGCAGAACCTCGACCATCACCAGGACTGGATGACGGTGTATCAGCTCTTCGCTGCCGATCCGGCCGCCTTCCAGACCGCTCGGGAGAAGGGAGAGAAGATCGTCACCCTGCCCGAGGCAAAATGGAAGGCCTTGGGTCATTCGATCGTAGTCGCGACCGTTCCGAGCCAGCAGGAACGAGGCGTGCTCCTGAACGCGCGCGACGAGGAGGCTTTCTTCTTCCGCGACTCCGAGGGCTCGATGCAGCGCGTCCCGAAGATGGTCGATCAGCCGCGCGGGGTCCGTCTGTACGCATCGATCCGGCTCGAGAAAAAGAACGACGAGCTCTTCGAGCTGATCGAGAGCTACTTCCAGGACGAAGACATCGAATTCAAACACGCCATGCTCGATACCGGTGAGATCGGAAGCTACGCACGCCCCTTCGTGATCGTGAACCGTGAAACGAGCAAGATCAGCTTCCTCACCCTCGAACCCTTTACCATCGGGAGCATGCCCGACTCCGGCGTAACCACGGGAGGCAAGCTCGGCTGGCACCTGCTGCGCAGCTTCGGGTTCGATCTCGTGAACCGTCCCCTGAGCAACGTCTCGCGGCTCTTCTTCCTGGTTTCGGACACCATCGCCGACGGCATCACCGGCACCGTCCTGGGCCTGATGCATCGAGCCGGCGGAAACGACGAAGAGATACCCCCGCTCTACGACGGTCCCGGCATGGATCTCGCCGAATGGGAGACGAAGCTCGACGAAATCGGGATGACTCGCCGCCGCAGCGGCCGAATCAAGCTCCTCGTCGACGGCGACCAGTTCTTCCCGTACTTCATCGACGCCATCGTCCACGCCGAAGAGTCGATCAAGCTTCGCACCTACATCTTCGACCGCGACGATTTCGCGATCGACCTGGCGAACCTACTGCGCCGACGCAGCGAGGAGATCGATGTCCAGGTGATGCTCGACGGTCTGGGCACGCTGATGGCCCAGAACACGGCCGCCGGAACTATGCCGTCCGAGCACGAGGCTCCCGTCGGCATCACGACCTATCTCACCGAGGGCTCGGACATCCGCCTCGCCAGCCTCACCAATCCCTGGACGGCCGGAGACCACACCAAGACGACGATCATCGACGGCAAGACCGCATTCATCGGCGGGATGAACGTCGGTCGCGAGTATCGCTGGGAGTGGCACGACATCATGATGGCGGTCGAAGGGCCGATCGTCGACTTCATCGCCGAGGACTTCGATCGCGCCTGGGCGCAGTCACGGGTGATGGGAGACTTCGTCTACGCCGCTCACGTCCTTTCCCACCCCGAGAAGCGCAGCCCCCTCGACGGCTACGAGATCCGCCCCCTTCGCACCCTACCCGCCCAATCCCAGATCTTCCGCTCCCAGCTCCTCGCCGCCCGCAGCGCCAAGCGATACATCTACGTGTCCAACGCCTACCTCTCGGATGCCCAGATCGTTCAGGCCCTCGCGGATGCACGCCTGCGGGGCGTCGACGTCAGGGTCATCATTCCGATGGAGGGAAATCACGGCATCATGAACGCAAACAACGTGACTGCCGCGAACAAGCTCTTCGACCACGGCGTTCGGGTATTCGCCTATCCTGGGATGTCCCACGTCAAGGCCGCCGTCTATGACGGCTGGGCCTGCCTCGGCTCCGCCAACTTCGACAAGCTGAGCTTTCGCGTCAACAAGGAAATGAACCTCGGGGTCTCCGATCCGCGCTTCGTCGAACCCCTGCTCGAAGAAGTCTTCGCGGCCGACTTCGCGGCGAGCGTCGAGCTGAAGGAGCCGCTGCCCGAGGGCTGGGACAATACCTTCGCGAGCATCATCGCAAGCCAGCTCTAGCGGGCAAGAGGCTTCGAGCGCATGGGACGGTGTCTTCGCGGGAGGGACGTCTCGCCTCGATGGACACCCTCTCGAGGCGCGTGGTAGGCTCGCATCGTGACCACGCTTCTGAGACGCATTCTCTTCGCCTTGATTGGTCTCATCGTCCTCCTCGTTGCCGCCTTCCTGATCGCCGTCAGCCTCAGCATCAACGTCGATCTCTCCACGATTCGCCCGGCTGGGGCGGCCCTGGCCAGCAACGCCCTGGGTCGCGAGGTGCGGATCGAGGGAGAGATGATCCTGGTGCCAACCTTCTCACCGACCTTCGAGATGCACGGGCTCACCATCGCGAACCCGCCGGGCTGGGCGACGCCGGAGTTCGCCCACATGGATCTCGCCTACATCGAGATCGCAATCCTGCCACTGCTGCGAGGCCGGGTGGTGGTTCGCGAGATCAGGGCCGAGGGGGTCGAGGTCGTATTCGAGCAGGATGAGAGGGGCGAAGTCAACTGGCGATTCTCGGCTCCCGAGACCGACCGGGAGCTGGCGGACGAAGCGGTCGAGGAAGACGACACGATCGAGACCTGGGACGCTGAAGACCTCTACGTCACGTCGATCGAGATCGTGGATCTCTCGATGCGGAACATCGCCGTGAAGCTCGTGCGCCCGGCAGAGAAACCGATCGTCTTCGTCATCGACGAGCTTTCCGGCCACGCGGCGACCGAGACGACGCTTCAGCTCGAGGCCAGGGGCCGCTATCGGGGTCATCCCTACACATTCGGCATCGACGGCGGCTCGGTCGTCTCACTCCTGATGGGCAACGAGGATTGGCCGATCAATATCAGCCTCGAGATCGCCGAGACGAAGCTTCGGATCCAGGGGCTTATCGACAGGGGAGAGTGGAGGATCGACGAGTTGATCGGAGTGCTGCTGGCGCCCGATCCCACGCGCGCTCCGGACCGCATCGCGGAGCTCGAGATCTCACTCGAAGGAGAGCGCCTGGACAGCCTCGACACCCTGATCGGTCTCTCTCTTCCTCCCCTCGGCCCCCACGCCATGCAGGGCCGCTTCAGCGCACACATGAATGGGCGATTCGACTCCGAGATCGAGGTCCAGGTAGGCGAGAGTCGGCTGGTCGGAACCCTCGAGGTGGAGCTGGGTGCGACGCCGCCGCGGGCCAGGCTCTCACTCGTATCGGACACGATTCAGCTGCAGGATTTTGATGTCGGCAACTGGACACTCGTGGGCTCCGGCGAGACCGAGGCAACGGACCCGAGCGATCCCTTCGCGCCGCTGGCGCCCAGGGCGCTACTCGACCCGGAGGTCATGCGCAGGTTCGAATTCGAGCTGAAGCTGAGGGTGAAGGAGGCAAGGTCCGGAAGAGATCGCCTCGGAACCCTGAAGCTCGACGCGAAGCTCCAGAACGGGAGCTTCGTCCTCGGCCCCCTTCATCTCGAGGTACCCGGCGGTTCCCTCGATCTCGAGGCGGCCATCACGCCCGGGGAGCGCGACGTGCGAACGAGCTTCCGAGCCGAGGTGGATCACTTCGACTACGGGATCCTCGCCCGGCGCGTAAAGCCCGAGAGTGAGATGGCCGGCATCTTCGGCCTCGACGTCGAGATCGAGTCGCGCTCCCCGAGTCTCGAGACGCTGATCGAGCACGCGAGCGGGCACATCGATTTCGCGATCTTTCCGGAGGAGTTCGAAGCGGGCATCTTCGACCTCTGGGCCGTCAGTCTGATGTCCAGCGTCCTGCCCAAGCTCGACTCGGCGGAGAACTCCAAGATCAACTGCATCGTCGGCCTGTTCAACCTCGCGGACGGCCGACTCTGGCAGGAGTCCATCCTCATCGACTCCTCGAAGATGAGCGCGGTCGGGACCGCGGAGGTCGACTTCCGCACGCAGCGCGTCGAGATCGAGCTCGTGCCCAAAGCCAAGGAGCCGGAATTCTTTGCCCTCGCGACGCCGATCCAGGTTTCGGGAACGATCTCCGACTTCGACGTTGGGGTGAAGACCGAGGACCTGATCGGCACGGTGATCCAATTCACGACGAGCATCGTCCATGTGCCGATTCGTCGCATCTTCGGCGCCACGGTACCAGCCGACGGCGTCGAAATCTGCCTCGCAGCAACCAAGCGAAGGCCTCCCGGAGAAAAGGCCCCGCGCAAGTTCAAGCTCTGGAAGTGAAGCCGCGATCGAAGCGCGGGCTTCGGCTCAGGCGAGAGGCTGGCCCGGAAGAAGTGGGGGAACCGGGCACCCCAGCGTGTCCGCGATGGCGCGGAAGAGCTCGGCCTCGGCGATCGAGATCTCGTGATCGGCGCTGATGTACTCGGCGCAGGCCGTCAGCAGGCGCCGCTTCAGCTGAGGTGTGAGCTCGGCCAGCAGCGAGAGAGCGCTGTCGAGCTGAACCAGGCCCGCCTGCTCGGGAGGCAGGAGCTGAAGCTCTCCCAATCCAAGGGTCTTCCCGGCCTTCTGGCTGGCTCGCTCCGCTACCCCCGGCGCGTGCGCGCTCGCGCGAGCCAACGTCGAGATCACGACCGCGCAGGGAGCCGCGACCCTGGCCATCTTCTTGTACCGGACCCGCGGCGGATGCACTCGCTTGAAGTTGGGCTCGAGGTGCATCAGGAGGATCCGCTGCAGAGTCCACTCGAAGAGTTCGATCTGCTGGTCGGCCTCGACGAGCATATTGACGGCGCGCCCGAAACGCTCGAACTGACTGGCCGAGAGCTCGCGCAGGGCGGGCAACGTGAGGTCGACGAGTGGAAGTCGAACCTTTGGGTCGAGTCGACTGAGCTTTGGGTGAAGACCCAGGGCAAGCTGCCAGACATCCTCCTCGGCGATTCGGGGCAGCGCTTCGAGCTGTCGGCTGCGCGCCTGGGGATCCTCATCGATCAATAGCGCATAGATCACGGCCCGGGCTCCATAGGGCTCGCGTGCCGCTTCGACGACCTCGGCAGGCAGGCTCGCAATCATCTTCTCCGCATAGTCGAGGTGGGCGGTCGTGACCTGGCCGATCTGCTCCATCGCGTGCGCCGCCGGCTCGCTCGAGAGCCCCATGACGCCGACCGCGGGACCGCCACCGCCTTCGGCCGGAGCCGCCCGCCGCACACCGTCGGAGGGCGGCGTCCAGCTCGGATCCAGGCGCTCGATTCGCTCTTCGAGGGGTGGATGGGTCGAGAAGAGCGAGTTGAGACCGGAGGAGATCGCGCGGCCGAAGAACATGTGGCTCGCCTCGGCGGCGTTGGGGTTCTCGATCGTCGCCCCCACATCGAGCCCGCCGATCTTCTTCAGCGCACCGGCGATGCCCGCCGGGTTGCGCGTGAACTGAACCGCCGACGCATCGGCGAGAAACTCCCGTTGGCGGCTCACCGAAGCCTTGATGAGGTTGCCGAAGAAGGTCCCGACGAAGCCGATCGCCATCAACGCGACACCGATCGCCAGCATCGCCATTGCGCTGTTGTCCTTGCTGTCTCGCCGGCGCATGGCCCCCGCCCAGAACGACGAGCGCAAGAGCATGTAGCCGAGGAAGCCGATCACGAGGATGCCGTAGAGCACGCCCATCAGGCGGATATTGAGCCGCATGTCACCGTTCAGGATATGACTGAACTCGTGAGCCACGACTCCCTGGAGCTCGTCCCGGGAGAGCCGCTCGGCGCAGCCGCGAGTGATTCCGATGACGGCGTCACTGGGCGTATATCCGGCAGCAAAAGCGTTGATCCCGGCCTCATCGTCCATCCAATACACGGGCGGCGTCGGAGTCCCCGAGGCGATCGACATCTCCTCCACGATGTTGAGCACCTTCCGCTCGAGAGGGACCCGGCTATTCGCGTGCAGCAGCCGTCCCCCCATGCTCTCGGCGATCACGTGCCCGCCCCCGCGCAGCTGGCTGATGCGGAGCAGGCTCGCGCCGCCAACCAGGATCAAGGTCGCGACCCCCACCTGGAACATCAGCTCGGGATCCAGCCAGTCGGTCGACAACCGGATTGCACCGGTCTGCGGATCCTGTCCCTCGAATCCAACCACCAGCACCGCGAGGGCGTAGAGAAGCCCCATGATGCCGAGCACCGCCAGGGCAAAGAGGAAGACGAGACGCGAGGTCTGCTTGCGAGCGTGGTCTTGATGATCGAAGAAATCCGTGGTCGGCTCCCGATTCCGGTGAGGCTGGGGCGGGCATAGCCCCGGCCCGCGCATGGACGTTGCGTCGAGTGACTCGAATCCCGGCTCGCCTGCTAGAACGAAGCTGCAGCACTCCTGCCGCACTCGCAACGAGCTTCACGAATAATCCGGACTAAAACGAGACCTTCGGCACCTCGGCGATGGCCTCGCTGTCGAATTCCAGTAGCCCGGCGTCGCTCGTGTGGCCGAACATCCCGGCGAAGATCACCGCGGGAAAGCTCTGCTTGTAGGTGTTGTAGTTGGTGACTTGATCGTTGAAGGCCTGGCGCGAGAAGGAGACCTTGTTCTCCGTCGACGTCAGCTCTTCGGTCAGCTGCTTCATGTTCTCGCTGGCCTTGAGATCGGGATAGGCCTCGGAGAGCGCGAGCAGGCGCCCCATGGCTCCCGAGAGCGCCCCCTCGGCACCCCCGAGCGCCTTCATCGCGGCCGGATCACCGGGCTTCCCCGACGCCTGCTCGAGGCCGCCGACCGCCTGGTTGCGGGCCTGGATCACGGCCTCGAGGGTCTCCCGCTCGTGGGACATATAGCCCTTGACGGTCTCGACCAGGTTCGGGATCAGATCGTGACGGCGTTTGAGCTGCACCTCGATCTGCGCGAAGCCGTTTTCGTAGCGATTCTTGAGAGCGACGAGACGATTGTAGATCCCGATCACCATCATGGCGACGATCACGATGACGCCGAGCAGGACGAGCAGGAAGATCACGACTCCGGACATGGCCAGACCTCACGAAAGTTGTTCTACGTTCGACACATTCGATGATTCCCATTGAATAGCGCGACTCGGGGCAATCTGCGCGATCCAGCCCCGTTTTGCATCCAATCTTCTCGGGAGAGTGCCCGGAGGAGAAGGGTCCAGCGCCCTTCTCCGCCAGCGTGATCCACGGCAACGCACTATTCTGCCCGGCGCCCATCAACCTTCCGGATCGCCGGTCATTGCCCGATGTTCGAGTTCTACCTCCTCAACGAGTACTACTTCGCCTCGGCCCAGCTCATATTCGCGATGCTCGGGATGGGCGCGACCCTGCGTTTCGCCGACTTCGTCGAGGTCCTGAAGTTTCCCAGGGGCTTCATCCTCGGACTCACCTGCGTGCTCCTGTTGAGCCCCCTCGTCGCCCTCACCGTGAGTCGGCTCTTCTCCCTCGAGCCTGGGATCACGACCGGGCTGATCCTGGTCGCTGCGGTTCCCGGCGGCACGATGTCGAACATCCTCACCTACTTCGCGCGCGGCAACGTCCCCCTCTCGATCTCGCTGACGGGAACCGCCACGGTGGGCTGCCTCGTCTCTACGCCCCTCGTTCTTCGCCTCTTCGCACCGCTCCAGCAGGAGGGTGAGCTGGCCATGCCGGTCACCCGGATCTCGCTGGAGATCGTATTCTTCCTGCTCATTCCGCTCTTCGCCGGCATGGTCGCGGGAACACGTCTCGAAGGGCTGCGGGAAAAATTCGCCCAGCTCTGCATACGCGCGAGCCTCGCGGTAATCTTCGTGATGGTCGTCGGCTCGGCCGGCGCCGGGCGGGTCGATGCCGGGGCCCATGGCCCTCTGGTGATCCTCGCGCTCTTCGTCTACGGCTTCACCTTGCTCGTCCTCTCATTGGGGGCGGCCCGGCTCCTGGGTCTCGCGAGCCCCGATACCGTCGCGATCGGGATCGAGGCCGCGTATCGCAACATCAGCCTCGCCCTGCTCGTCAAGGCGTCCCTCTTCCCGGCCATCCCAGGGGTTCCCGATCCCTTTGCCGACCAGGTATTCTTCGTCGCGTTGCTCTACGGAGGGTTCGCGATGCTCATCGTGCTCCCGCCGCTCTTCCTTCATCGCCGCAAAACGGCCGGCTGAATCGCCCGGAGCGTGCTCGGGATCGGCGCTATTCTCGATGGAATACGGGGGATCCGAAGCGCGACGGATCTGGAGGATGCATGGCGATTCAACAGGTGGACATGTCGGGCAAGCACGTCATGGTCACGGGCTGCACGGCCGGACTCGGCCGAGCGGGCACGATCGCGATCGCGGAGATGGGCGCGACCATGGCGCTGGTCTGCCGCGACCGGGCAAAGGGCGAAGCGCTCCTGCGTGAGATCGAGCGCCTGACGCAGCGCGAGAATCACACACTCCACGTCGGAAACCTCGGATCGCAGAGGGACATTCGCGCCATCGCGGATTCGTTCCTCTCGAGTGATCGCCCGCTGCACGTCCTCTTCAACAACGCCGGAGTGATCATGCAGAAGCATACGATCACCGAGGACGGCTTCGAGACCACCTTCGGCGTCAACCACCTGGGATACTTCCTCCTCACGCTCCTCTTGATGGAGCGCCTCCAAGCCTCTGCTCCCGGCCGCATCGTCAATACCGCTTCGGACGCGCACAAATTTGCGGGAGGCCGGCTCGACTTCGACAACCTCGCGGGCGAGAAGAAGTTCGGCGTGGTGAGCAGCTACGGAGGCTCGAAGCTCGCCAACATCCTCTTCACCCGGGAGTTGGCGAGCCGGATCGAGGGCAGCGGGGTTACGGTCAACGCCTTCCACCCCGGTATGGTGGGGAGCGACTTCGCGAAGAACAACGGCGCGATTGCGCGAGTCTCGATGACCCTGCTCCGCCCCTTTGCCCGAAGCCCTCTCAAGGGCGCCGAGACGGGCATCTACCTCAGCACCTCACCCGAGTTGGAGGGCCGGAGCGGCGGCTACTACTACGACTGCCGGCCTCTCGAGCCCGCCGAGGCCGCGCGCAACGCCGACGACGCTCTGCGCCTCTGGCAACTCAGCGAGGAGTGGGTGCACGCGCGACTCTGAGCGCGGCTCGGCTCAGTGCTGCTGCTCCTGCAGATAGTCCGAGTACACGTGGGCCAGAAAGCGCCCCACCCCGTCGATGACGCGTGACGAGCGCAGCGAGTGAAAGATCTCGAAGGCGTGCTGGGCGCCCGGAATCTCGGCGTAGACGACCGGGGCCTTCGATGTCTCGGCAAGGAGCTTTGCGAAGTGCCTCGCCTCTTCGACGGACGCCAGGCTGTCGTGACTGCCGTGGATCACGAAGAAGGGAGGCGAGTCGGGATGGATGCGATGCATCGGTGAAGCGCGCCGGAAGTGCTCCGGCTCCTGCTCGAGCTTCCGCTTCATCACCACCCGCTCGATGAAGCCGGTCATGCCGCGATAGCTGCGAAGATCGTATGCATCGCTCCAGTCGTAGACACCATAGAACGGCACGCACGCCCTCAAAGATGTCTCGATCTCCTCGAAGCCCGGCTGATACTCGGGATCATTTGCCGTGAGGGCGAGTAGTGACGAAAGATGTCCTCCAGCGGATCCACCCGTCGCGACCACGAAGTCTGGATTGCCGCCGTACTCGCTGATGTTCTCGCGAATCCAGCGCAGAGCGCGCTTCACGTCGATCAAATGCTCCGGAAAGGTGGCCTTCGGACTCAGCCGATAGTTCACCGCGATGCAGATCCAGCCGCGCGCAGCCATGTGGTTCATCAGGGGAAGCGCCTGCTCGCGCTTGTTGCCGATCACCCAGCCTCCGCCATGGATCTGGAGCAGTACTGGAGCATGGCTCACCCCGTGGCGCGGAAGATGGATATCGAGGAGATGGCGCGGATCTCCCGTCTCCATGTAGGGAACATCGCGAATGACCTCGACGCCCGGGTGACGCAAGCGGAAGGGGAGCAGGTGGCGCCATGCGATCGGGCTGGCATCCATGCGCTGGCTCACAGCCGGAAGAATCGAATCGCGATAGTTCGGCCCGAAGGTCCCGACCAGGGCATCCTCGACGGCCTCATCGGCGCTGCGTAGGATCGGAATCAGGCAGAGGAGCCCGACCCAGGAGCCGACCGAGATTCCCAGCGCGAGCCACCCGGTCCAGTGCTCGAGAGCGCCGAGAGCAACGAAGACGAGCGTGGCGAGCCCCTGCCAGGCAATGTGGTGGAGCGGCATCTCGGAGGTCAGCCAGCCCGCGAAGAAGCTGGGGACGATGAGGGGACCGAAGCGGCGCTGGGAGAAGTAGGTATTCAGGGTAAAGAGAGCGCCAATGATCGACACCGCGAGAAATACATCAGATACCGTCACTTTGGGATTCCTCTCGGCGCGCTCTTCTTTCCTGAACCGCTCGCCAAGCGTTGACCGATCGTTCACGAGTGGTTCACGGGGAGAGCGAGGGGGCGAGCACGCTAGGCTAGCGGGAAATTCCTCGTATCGCCTGAATCGGCACGGGCTGGGCGGCTCGAGCCGATCCTGGCCCGGCGAACGTCTCGGGGCCCGGTTGGGAGCTATGCTGGCCCTATGGACATCGAGTCTGAATTCTCGCCGCCGGTTCTGCGGCCCAGCCCCCATTCCCTCCGGCGTCATTTCGCCAGCGAGAGTGCCGCGCGCCGCGCGCCCCTGCGCAACTACCACCGCGAGGAGCCTCTCGACGAGGAGCGCAAGCGAAGCGCGACGCCCGCCGCAGTGCTCGTTCCGATCGTGCGCTACGCGGACGAGCTGCGGCTTCTCCTGACCCGGCGGCACCACGAAATCTCGTACCCGGGTCACGTCTGCTTCCCGGGCGGGCGAGCGGATCCCGCCGATCGGGACGCCGAGGAGACCGCTCTGCGTGAGGCCGAAGAGGAGATCGGACTGGATCGCCGGCAGGTGGAGGTGCTCGGACGCCTCGGCCCCTACTACACCCAAACGAATTACCGGATCACTCCGGTGGTGGCCCTGGTCGAGCCCCCCTTCGATCTCACCCCCGCGCCGGGCGAGGTGAGCGAGATCCTCGAGATTCCGCTTTCGGTCGTGACCCGCGGCGACTCGTATGCGCTATGGGCTCCGGGTTCCGGGCGCGACGACGCGTACTACCGCTTGCAACACGGTGAGCTCATGGTGACGGGGCCGACGGTCTGCCTCTTCATGGGATTCTACGAGGAATTGGCTCGAACCCACGTACCGGAATCAGACACGCCGGACTGATCGGTCCCATCTCACAGGCTGCGCTGATCGATCAGACGGGGTTCGGAACGTCGATGAACCTCGCCTACAAGCCTTCGGGTTCGCCTACTCGGCAACCCTCTTGCGCGTCGCGATGCTGTCGATGAGCGATTGACTGGAGAGCGTTCCCGGCTCCGAGTTCGAGAGGGCGATGATCAGCGCGATACAGCTGTCGTGGATGGTCTCGACGGCTTCGCTCCGCGAGACGCGTCCATCCAGCCAGAGGCTGACCCCGGTGTCGAAAACGGCGACCAACAGCTCGCAGTAGATCCCGGTGCGTGCCTCTTTGGCGCCGGTAATCTTGTTGAGATGTTGCTGGGCCGGTACCAGGAACTTGTTCAGGATCTGGCGCGAAAGCACGCGGGTCTCGGGATCCGGCCCACCCGAATGCAAGAGGTTCCAGGCGCCGCTCCCCCACCGTGCCACGCACTCGAAAATCGCCTCGACGACGGAATTCAGCTCGACGTTCGGATCGCCCCAACCATTCGCCAGGATCGAATCGAGAATCTCTTCGAGACCCTCGTCCAGCCCCTGAAGGATCCCGAGCAGAAGCTCCTGCCGATTTGCGAAGTGCTTGTAGACGCTGGGTCGGGTGACTCCGGCGAGATTGGCGACACGAGGAATTCGAACCGCGTCAGCCCCCTCCTCGGACAGGATCTTGGCGGCTGTGCTCAAGAGCTGATCGCGCCGCAGCTTGCGGCGATATTCCGATACGGACT
>CBDUYG010000051.1:0-12041 GCA_965371385.1 uncultured Myxococcales bacterium
CGAACCGGGCGTCAGGTCGCCGACGTGCTGGCGGGGGAGTACGTCTCCGCCTTCAAGGGAACCGGGGTCGAGTTCGACGAGGTGCGGCCCTACGTGCCCGGGGACGACGTCCGCTCGATCGATTGGAACGTGACCGCGCGCATGGGCGAGCCCTTCATCAAGCGCTACGTCGAAGAGCGGCAGCTCACCCTCATGATCATGGCGGACGTCTCCGCCTCCCAGGATTTCGGTTCGGCCTCGCGCTCGAAGCGCGACGCGGCCGCCGAGCTCTGCGCCCTGCTGGCCTTCTCGGCGATCAAGAACGACGACAAGGTGGGCCTCACGCTCTTCCACAGTGAGATCGAGCAGTACATTCCGCCGCGCAAGGGGCAGAAGCACGCGCTCCGAGTCGTGCGGGAAGTGCTGGCCCACGGCCTCGACGAGGACACGGACGCGGAGCCGCCGCGCAGTACCGCTGCCCGCCTCTTCGAGTTCCTGGGAGGGGGCTTCTGGTCTTCGCTGCGTTCCGGGCTCAGCGCGGGTCGCTCTCTGCGAGAGCCTCGCGAGGCGACGGACATCGCCTGTGCGCTCGAGTTCCTGATGTCGGTCCGCTCACGCAAATCGGTCTGCTTCCTGGTGAGCGACTTCCTCGACGAGGGCTACGAGAAGGCCCTGAACGCCGCCAACCGCAAGCACGACGTGATCGCGGTGCTCATCACCGACCCGCGCGAGCTCGAGCTGCCGGGCGTCGGTCTCGTCGAGCTGCGCGACGCCGAGACGGGCCGGACCCGCATCGTCGACACCGGAGCGGCCGGCTTCCGGCGCGAGTTCGAAGAGCAGTCTCGGGCTCGCATCAAGTCCCTCGAGCGGCGCCTGCGCGGCTCGGGCATCGATTTCATTCACATCGACGCTTCCGGCTCGGTCGTCGATCCCCTCGTCCGCTTCTTCCGGGAGCGCGAGCGGAGGCAGCGGCGATGATGCGCCGCGCCGGAATCTCATGCGCGGTCGTCGCCCTTGCGGCGCTCGCCGGGTTGATCGCGACGGCGGCCGGCGCGGATGCAATCGAGACGTCCGTCCAGCGAGGTCCGGTCGAGGTAATCCTTCGCGTCGATCCCGCCGAGCCCGTGATCGGCGATCCGATCCACCTCGAGATCATCGCCCTGGCCGATGAGGGTGTCGAGCTGTTGATGCCCGAGTTCGGCGAGGCGCTCGATCGCTTCCTGATCCTCGACTTCGCGCCCAGCGAAGGGCTGGCCGAGGACGGCCGCATCCGATCCGTGCAGCGCTACACGTTGCAGCCCCCGATGTCGGGCCCCCAGTCGATTCCGATCCTGCTGATCGAATTCGTCGATCGACGCCCGGGCTCGAAGCCCGCGCCGGAGGGCGAGGACGCCTACGAACTCCTCACCGAGCGGATCGACTTCGAGGTGGAGTCGGTACTACCCGAAGAGGCGACGGGCGAGCTCCGGCCGATGCCGGGGAAGCTCTCGGCGCTCGGCGGCCCCGGCCTTCCCTATTGGCTGATCGGCTTGATTCTACTGGGCATTGCCATCGTCGCGGCCCCCTTCGGCTATCGCGCCTGGCTGCGTCACCAGGCTCTGCGTCGCCGCCAGACCGCCTACGAGGTCGCCTCGAAGGAGCTCGATGAGCTCTTGATATGGGGTAGCCGTCCACGCGAGGACCAGCTCGAGAAGTTTTACGTCGAGCTCTCCGGGATCGTGCGACGCTATCTCGAGCGGCGTTTCAACCTGCGCTCGCCGGAGCTCACGACCGAGGAGTTCCTCAACGTGGCAAGCCGCTCGCCGGACCTGCACCTCGAGATGCGCGGTCTGCTGAAGGAGTTCCTCACCCAGGCCGACCTGGTGAAGTTTGCGGGCTTCCATCCCGGTCAGGAGCAGGTCCAGGAGTCCATCGTGGCGGCTCGTCGCTTTCTCGAAGAGACCCGCGACACCGGAGAGAGCACGAGCGACGCCCTAGCCCCCGAGCCGACCGGAGAGTTGGGGGGTGCGGCATGAGCCAGTTCGAGCTGCGCGATCCGCTCTTCCTGCTCGTGGGCCTGCTGGCTCCCCTGGTCGTCTGGCTGGGTCTGCGTGGAGGATCGCAACTCACCTACTCGAGCTTGACGCTCTTTGCCGAAGCGCACTCCACCTGGCGCGCACGGCTCGTCCCGGCGCCGGCCCTGCTGCTCGGTGTCGCTTTCGTGCTGCTCGCCGTGGCGTTCGCGGGGCCGCGCACGGGCGACTCGACGACGGAAGTCCACCGCGAAGGCATCGCGATCGGTCTCGTGGTGGATGTCTCCGGCTCGATGGATGCCCGGGACTTCGTGCGCGGCAACATGGGCGTGAGCCGCCTCGACATCGTGAAGGAGATCGTGGCTCGCTTCGTCACGGGCGACGGCGACCTCAGCGGCCGTCCCGACGACCTGATCGGCCTCGTCGTCTTCGCGCGTTACGCGGACGCGATCTGCCCCCTCACCCTCGATCATCTCAATCTCGCTGAGATCGTCGGCCAGATCGAAATCAACATGAGCCCCGACGAGCAGGGCACGGCGGTCGGTGAAGGCCTGGCACTGGCGGTCGAGCGCCTGCGCCGGCAGGAAGCCGAATCGAAGGTCGTGATCCTGCTGACCGATGGCGTGAGCAACTCGGGAGAGATCGACCCGCAGCAGGCTGCCGCCCTTGCGGCGGCCCACGACATCCGGGTCTACGCGATCGGTGCGGGACGCACGGGCCTCGCACCGGTTCCGGTGCGCACCCGGGATGGACGCGAGGTGCTGCGCCGGGTTCAGGTCGAGCTCGACGAGAAGACCCTGCAGGAGATCGCGGCGCGCACGGGAGGCCGCTACTTCCACGCCGCCAACGCGAAGGCGCTCGAGCAGGTCTATGAAGAGATCGATCGGCTCGAGCGCAGCGAGATCACCGAGGTCCGCTACCTGCAATACACCGAGCACTACGGGGATTGGGTGAAGGCCTCTCTGGTCTGCGTCGGCCTGGCCGGCGTACTGGGTGGAACGCTGCTGCGGAGGTATCCATGAGCGACTTCCGCTTCGCCGAGCCCCAATGGATGAACGCGCTCTGGGGCGTACTCGTCTTTGCCCTGGCACTCATCGCCTTCGAGCGCCGAGCCGGGCACAGGTTCGCGGGCTTCGTCTCCAGCGAGTTGCAGGAGAAGCTCGTGAGCGGGCCCAGCCCGGGCCAACGCTACGCCCGGATCAGTCTGCTCAGTCTCGCGGGGCTCTTTGCGGTGCTCGCCCTGATGCAGCCCCAGTGGGGCTTCGAATACGTGAAGACTCCCCGCTCGAGCGCAGAGCTGATGATCGCAATCGACGTGTCACGCTCCATGCTGGCCGAAGACGTCGTCCCCAATCGCCTCGAGCGCGCCAAGGCCGAGGTACGCGACCTGCTCGAGTTCCTGGGCGGCGATCACGTCGGCCTGATCGCCTTCGCGGGCCGAGCCAGTGTGCTGGCCCCGATGACGCCCGATTTCGGCTTCTTTCGCCTGGTGCTCGACGATCTCGGTCCTCACAGCGCGGGTCGCGGTGGCACGCGCCTCGAAGAGCCGATTCGCAAGGCGATCCAGGGATTCAAGGCGTCGGGCGACGTCTCGCGGGTACTTCTGCTCATCACGGACGGCGAGGATCACGACTCCTTTCCGATCGAGGCCGCCAGGGAAGCGGCGGAGCGCGGGATCCGCATCATCGCGATCGGCTTCGGCTCGGAGTCGGGCAGCGAAATCCCGATCACCGATCCCCAGACCGGCGCGCGCACACTCTTGCGCGACGCGGACGGGAAGATCGTGCGCAGCCGCCTCGACGGCGACACCCTGCGCGAGATGGCGCTCATCACCGAGGGCGTGTACGTACCGGCGGGCACCGGAGCCCTCGATCTCGATTCCATCTACCAGGAGCACATCGCCGGGCTGATGCGAGCGCAGATCGACGACCAGGGGCGGGTGGTGAGGAGCGAAGGGTTCCAATGGGCGGTGCTCGCCTCGCTCGTCTGCTTGCTCGCGAGCGTGCTCGCGGGACAGACCTGGCGCCGGGCCTCGCGGACGGCCAGCGCGGTCGGCGTGATACTGGCCCTCTGCATCGCTACAGCGCCTTCCCCGTCATCGGCCCAGCCCGCTCCCACTGAGCCGACGCCCGCTGCGCCCTCCATCCCCACTCCAGAGTCGAGCGAATCCCAGCAGACCGGACCGGCCGAGTCGGAATCAACGACAGACGACGCTGGGAACGTAGAGGAGGTGGAGGAGGTCGACCCACGCGACGCCTACAACCAGGGCCGCTCCGCACTGAGCGGGGGGCGCTTCGAAGACGCCGAGAAGTTTTTCGAGCAGGCGAGGACGGCCGCGGGCACCGACGGCGAAGCACGCTATCGCGCGACCTATGGCCTCGGCTGGGCCTCGGCGGCGCGCGCAGACTCCCAGCTGAAAGCCGAGCCCGAGCAGGCCCTCGCGGCGCTCTATCGTTCGGGCGACTACTTTCGCGAAGCGGTTCGCCTGCAACCCTCGAACGAAGACCCGCGCCACAACCTCGAGATCATCCTGAAGCGCGCCCGGGTGCTCGCAGACACCCTCGCCAAACGCGACGCCAAGGACATCGCCGAGGCACTGGACGAGTTGATCGAGCGTCAGCGTGAGCAGGCGACGGGAGTTCGCGGCCTGATCGAGCAGATCGCCGAGACCAATCCCGACGCCCAGCTCGACGACGCCTTTCGTCGCAACTTCCGGGCGCTCTCGACGCAGCAGCGCCAGATCCTCACCGATGCCGATCGCTACGCGGAGCGGATCGCGGGCGAGCAGGACACCCTCAGCGCCATGCCCGAAGAGGAGCGCACGCCCGACGACCAGATCCGCAGCGTGCAGCTCGAGCAGCTTCAGCTCTACCTCCAGCGCGCGCGCGAGCGCATGGGCCACTCCCGGCGCGAGCTGCGGGCTCGTCGGGGCGAGCGTGCGTATCGGCGCGTCGCCGGCGCGCTCGGCGAGCTGAAGCGAGCCCGGGATCAGCTACGGGATCCAGTCCAGATCCTCGACACCATCGTGCGCGACGCCAACGAACTGACTCGCTATACCCGAGCGATGTCGATCCTCGGCTCGAACCTCCCCGGCCTCCCTCCGCAGTCGGCCCCTCCCCCCTGGCTCACCCTGGACTACCTGCGCGAGACCCAGCAGAACGTCAACGAACGCAGCAACGAGCTCTACCAGCGGCTGGCCGCCGGAGTTGCCCAGGCCGAGGCCCAACCTCCTCCCGAGCCCACGACTCCCGAGGAGACCCAGGAAGCGCTCCAGCTCGAACGCTTCATGAAGCGGGTCAAGGAGGCCGAGCCCCTGATCGGCAAGGGAGTCGAGTCCTTCGAAGAGGCCCTCGTCGTGCTCGAGATGGACGACTCCGCACGTGCCTTCGAGAATCAAGTCCTGGGTTTGCAGGCACTGCTGGAGGCGCGGGAGCGTTTCCTCGATCTGCGCCGGGTGATCGAGCTCGCGACCGGCGACCAGAAGCAAATGCAGGGAATTCTCGCGGAGCAGACCGAGCCGACAGCCGAATCGGAAGGCGAAGAGGAAGGCGAAGAGGAAGGCGAGAAGGAAGAGGGTTCAGAGGCGCAGGCGAAGCCGGATTGGAGTGAGTTCCTGCCCGCGCTTCAGGAGCTGCAGGAACGAAACCTCGCGCGCAGCGAACACATCGGCGAGCTGATCGAAGAAAATCGCCAATCCCTTCCGCCGCGAAGCGACGTCGATGTCGGCGATGCAGGTGACGCGGACCAGGCCAAGGCCGACGAGGCGCACGAGCAGCTCGACCTCGCCGACCAGATTCTCCTGCTCGTGCAGTCGGCGATGCAGGGCGTGCTCGACAACCTGCGCGAACCGCTTCCGGGGGAAGAGAGCCGCGAGCCCTGGCGGAACGCGTTGCCTGCGGGCGAGCAGGCCGTCAACGGCCTCGACAGCTTGCGCCGACTCTTCTTTACCATCATCGAGCACATGAAGGAGACGGCCCGCAGCCAGCAGGAGCTCAACGACGAAACCGAAGAGATCGCGGCGCTACCCGGCGATGCGGTCGCCGAGAAGCTCGGGCCCCTGGCCCCGCGCCAGGCCGAGCTGGCTCGAACGACGGGTGCAATCGCCGAGGCACTCGAGGAGCAGTCGCGACAGAGTCCGGGCGATCTCGTCGGCGACGAGCCGACGCCGGGGGACCCCGCCGCTCAGCAGGCCGCCGAGCAGACGAGGGAGGAGAGCGAACGTATCCGGCGCGCTGCCGAGCTCACCCTGCAGGCCCAGATGGAGATGGAAGAGGTGGGCAAGGGCCTCCTGGCCGACGATCCGCCCCTCGACCCGGCGCGCAAGCACCAGGACGCAGCGCTGCAGCTCCTCGTCGAGGCGATCCAGGTGCTCGAGCCTCCCCAGCAACAACAAGAGCAAGAGCAAGAGGATCAGGAGCAGCAGCAGGACCAGCAGCAGCAACAAGAGCAGCAGGGTGAGGATGGACAGGACAACGTGGAGGAGCGACCCGAATCCGCCGATCCCTCCCAGCTCTTGCAAGAGGTGCGCGACCGCGAGGCCCAGCGACGGCGCGAGAAGGCCCGGAAGCAGGATCGCCAGCGCGATACCGTGGAGAAGGATTGGTGAGGTCGATGCCGGGGCGAGCGCGGATCGACCAGGGCCTCGCTCCGATGCGTGTGCTCTTGATCGGGATCGCCTCGTTGGCAGCCGCGACCAGCGCCGGCGCTCAGACCGTCCAGATCAAGGTCTCCCCCGGCCCCTACTACCAGGGCGAAACGATCGAGGTGCACGTCGTCACCGACGGCTTCGAAGAGGAGCCGACCCCCCGGATCGAGTTCGACAAGCCCCGGATCGGCCGTCTCGAGTTCCTGGGGATGAGCCCGAGCGTTCGCAGCAGCATCAGTATCGTGAACGGACGCATGACCCGGACGAAGCAGGTCAACTTCACCTACCGCTACCGCTACTCGTCGACCACCCCGCGCAACGTCATGATCGGCCCCTTCAAGGTCGTACAGGGGAGCACCCGGGTCTCCTCCGAGCCCCTGCGAATCCAGATCCGTCCCCTCGGCAAGAGCAAACGCGTCAAGATCGAGGCCACGTGGACCGACGCCCCGGTCTATCCCGGGCAGCGTATGGAGGTGGAAATCGAGTGGATCTTCGACCCCGATCTCCACGATCGCATGCGCTCGTATCGCATCGAGATCCCCATCTTCAACCGCAACGACCTGTTTCGCTACGTCGACGATCCGCCCAAGCCGGGCGAGACCGAGCTCTCGGTCCAGACATCGAGGGGCGAGATCGCCCTGCGCGCCAGCGTAACCGAGCGAATCGAGAGCGGGCAGCGCGTCAAGGTCGTGAAGGCGAAGCGGACGCTGATTCCGCTCCAGCCCGGGGAGTTCGACTTCGCCGCTCCCACAGTCGTGATCGATGAAGTGACGCGCTGGCGACGCGACCTCTTCGGTCAGCGCACGCCCCAGGGCACGCGCAAGGTTCCCGCGATCGGCTCCCCGGCCAGGCTCGTCGTACGAGACGTACCCGCCGAGGGCCGGCCCCCGAGCTATGC
Organism: uncultured Myxococcales bacterium; assembly: GCA_965371385.1. Lineage (GTDB taxonomy): Bacteria > Myxococcota_A > UBA9160 > UBA9160 > UBA4427 > CBDUYG01. Next base: position 7,535 of record CBDUYG010000051.1, read on the forward strand.
GGGCGCGATCGGCCGCGGCTTCAGCCTCGAGATGAAGGCCGATCGCAGTGTCCTCCAGGTGGGTGACCCGATCGAGCTCGAGCTCGAGCTACGCGGTGACGGAAACCTCGAGAGCGCCGGCATGCCCGATCTCACCGGGCCCGGCGGTCTGGATCCCCAGCTCTTCCGCGTACCCTCCGGAGAACTGGCGGGCATCCTCGAGGACGGCACCAAGTCCTTCCGCATCCAGGCGAGGGTCCTCGACGCCTCCGTGCGCGAGATCCCTCCCCTCGCCTACTCGTACTTCGACACCGACAAGGGCGAATACATCACGGTCCACACCCAGCCCATCGCTCTTTCGGTGCGAAGAGGCCGGATCGTCACCGCGGACGACGTGGTGAGCCCCGTACAGCAGGAAGACGGCGCGGACTCGCTCCGTTCGAGCCAGGAACAGCGGGCCGGCAGAGACGCGGTTCCCCTCGGCGACTCGCGATCTGCGAGCGGGCGCCTCGTGCTCTCGGGCGCCAACCTCTCGATCGTGCGCGAGCCCGCGAAGCTCACCCGAGCCGGCAGCGCAGGCGGGAGCCGGGCGGGCTTGATCGCATCGCTTCATGTGCTTCCGCTCCTGGCGATTGCCGGTGCAATCTGGATGCGTCGGCGGGCCGACCTCGACCCAGCGGTCGTGAGTCGCCGATCGCTTCATCGCCGCGAACGCGAACGCATCGCAGCCGCGGCTGGAGCGCCGCGAGCCGAGGCAATGGCGACCCTCGCCGATGCCCTGCGAACGATGTTGAAGGCGGCCCCCGAGGCCCGGCCCGCGAAGCTCGACAACTTTCTCGCTGAATGCGATGCCGTGGCGTATGCGCCGCCGGGCGCCGCCGATGGAGCCCTGGAGCCCGCAGCCCACGAGATGGCGATGGAGCTCGCGAGGGCGATCGAAGAAGGAGCGGAGCGATGAGACATCGAGTGCGAAGGGCCGCGTGCGTACTCCTGCGGAGCTTCTTGTTTTTCGCTCTGCTCGTCTCGAGTGCTCCCGCACGGGATACGAATGCGACGCTCGAAGAAGCGGTCGCCGTCTATGCCGAGGCCCTCGACACCGAAGACCGCGATCTTCGTCTGGAGCGGTTCCGTCAGTCCGAGCGGCTCTTCGCGGCCGCAGCCGCGGAGGGCAACGCGAGCGCCGACCTCTACGCCAACCTGGGAAACGCCGCGCTCCAGGCGGAGCATCTCGGCAACGCCGTGCTCGCCTATCGCCGGGCCCTCGTGCTCGACCCCGATCACGAACGCGCAGGCCAGAACCTCGACCACGTGAGAGGACTACTTCCCGATTGGGTCCCGCGCCATGATTCCCCTGCCCCCTTCGACAGCTTCTTCTTCTGGCACCGCACCCTCTCGAGTCAGGAGCGATCCCTCGGCGCGGCGTTGAGCTTCGCTGCGGCCGGCCTCCTCCTCGCCGCGGGGATCGCGTTTCGCAGCACACTCGCGCGCAACCTCACCATCCTTCCCGCACTCGTCTGGGCCTCGATGGTCGCCTCCCTCGCGATGGATCGGAACGCCGGCGCCGACAACGCCGCCGTCGTAACGACCCCCGAGACGATCGCCCGCTCCGCGGACTCGATGCACGCACCCGCTCGCTTCTCACGCCCGCTGCCGGTGGGTACGGAGGTAGAGGTGCTCGAGCAGCGGGATGAATGGCTGCGCATCGAGCTGGCAAACGGTCGCGAGGCCTGGGTGCGGACGTCGGCGGTGACGGTCGTATCGACGATCTAGCCAGGCGGCGGGCGAAGAAGGAGCTGAATCGGGGCCGTCCGCCACATCTGCAGTCGATCGCGCTGCTCAAAGGATCTGACTTTCAGCTCACTCCCCCCACCCGGAAATTCTCGTAATTCAGGCGGGGATCGTTCTCAACCCACCGCCTCTCGATGCTACGATTGGCATCTGTGCCAGTGCCGCCATTCTTGTGCATCCCGACGGCCCGCTCGCCCGTTCGATCGATCGCGAGCCCGTCCCAGGATCCGGAAGACAGAACAACTTTCAGCAGAAACTATCTGCAGAATCTTTCAGCCGAACCCTTCAGCCGAACCCATAAAGAAAGAGAACCCCCACATGAATTTCGACTTCTCCGACGACCAGAAGCTGTTGCAACAGACGGCGCGTGACTATCTGGCCGAACACTCCCCCCTGGCGGTCTGCCGCGAGATCCTCGAAGGCGACGACTCGTACGCATCCAAAGTCTGGACGGGGGCCGCTGAAATGGGCTGGCAGGGCGCGGTGATTCCCGAGGAGTACGGCGGCGCCGGCTTCGGGCACCTCGAGCTCGCGATGATCGCCCAGGAGGTCGGGCGTGCCCTCGCGCCGATCCCCTTCGCGACGAGCGTCTACTTCGCCACCGAGGCCATCCTGAAGTTCGGCAGCGATGCCCAGAAGCAGAAGTATCTGCCGGAGCTCGCCAAGGGCGATGCGATCGGCACCTTCGCGCTCACCGAACGCGCCGGGCAGAACGACCTCGAGGGGGTCGCGGCCAAGGTCGCGGGCGGCAAGCTGAGCGGCACGAAGACGCCGGTGCTCGATGGTGACATCGCGACCTTCGCCGTGGTCGCGGCCGTGGGCGATGGCGGGCTCTCGCTCTACCTGGTGGATCTCGACACGGATGGCGTGAGCCGCGAGTCGATCGAGTCCTTCGACCCGAGCCGATCCCAGGCGACCCTGCGCTTCGACGGCGCCGCCGCCGACCTGCTCGGCCAGGATGGGGCCGGTGCAGCCCAGACGGAGGAGCTTCTCGACCGTGCTGCGGTGCTGATGGCCTTCGAGCAGATCGGCTCGGCCGAGGCAGCCTTCGAATCGACGCGCGAGTTCACCCTCGGCCGCTACGCCTTCGGCCGCCCGGTGGCCTCCTTCCAGGCAGTCAAGCATCGCCTCGCAGACATGTGGTGCGAGCTCGAGATGGCTCGCTCGAATGCCTTCTATGGTGCCTGGGCGCTCTCGAACGAAGAGGACGAGCTCGGAGTCGCCGCCTGTATCGCGCGCATCCAGGCGAGCGAGGCGCTCAACCAGATCACGGTCGAGATGATCCAGCTCTACGGCGGCGTCGGATATACCTGGGAGTACGACTGCCACCTGTACTACCGCCGCGCGCGACTCCTCGCATCCACCCTCGGTACGCCGGCACGCTGGAAGGACAGGTTGGTCGATCGCATCTCGAGCGAGGAAGAAGATTGAGCGCAGGCTGATGCCTCGCGCCTGATGACGAAACTGTGCTCAGCCGGGGAAGGATCCCCCACCCCGTCGAGCGACTCGAAAGACTCCCGAAGGAGAGAACACGATGGATTTCAACGATACCCCCGAAGAAGCCGCCTTCCGCGCCGAGGCCCGAGCCTGGCTCGATGCCAATGCGAGCCTGAAGGATCCCGGCGAACGGACGGAAGGCGTCTTGAGTGAGCGCTCGGACGAGGCCACCATCAAGGCCACCAAGGCCTGGCAGAAGAAGAAGGCCGAGGCGGGCTGGGCCTGCATTACCTGGCCTGAAGAGTACGGCGGCCGCGGCGCGAGCACGATGCAGAACGTGATCTGGGGCCAGGAAGAGGCAAAGTTCAGCACGCCTCCGAACATCTTCGGAATCGGGATCGGCATGTGCGGCCCGACGATCCTGACCCACGGCACCGAAGCGCAGAAGAAGCAATGGATCCCCAAGCTGCTCAATGGCGAGGAGGTCTGGTGCCAGCTCTTCAGCGAGCCCGCGGCCGGCTCGGACCTCGCAGGCCTCCGCAGCACCGCGGTGCGTGACGGAGACGATTGGATCGTCAATGGCCAGAAGATCTGGACCACCGGAGCGCAGTTCTGCGACTGGGGCATCCTGGTCGTGCGCCACGATGCAACGGCCGCCAAGCACTCGGGCCTCACCTACTTCGTCGTCGACATGCACTCCCCGGGCATCGAAATCCGGCCCATCACCCAGATCAACGGAGGCCAGGGCTTCAACGAGGTCTTCTTCACCGACTGCCGGATCCCGGACGCCAATCGCATCTCCGAGGTCGGCAATGGCTGGGCGGTTGCAATCACCACGTTGATGAACGAGCGCTCCTCGATCGGCGCCGGCGGCGCTGGACGCGGCCTCGCCGACCTGATCAACCTGGCGAAGACCTGCGAGATCAACGGCCGGCCCGCACTCGAAGATTCCTCGACCCGGCACAAGATCGCAGAGTTCTATACGCGCAGCCGAGCCGTGAAGCTCACGGGCAACCGCACCCTCTCGGCGCTCTCCCAGGGCAAGACGCCGGGGCCGGAGGCCAGCCTCGGAAAGCTGATCGGCGCCGTGCTCGCGCAGGAGATGGCGGCCTTTGCGATGGAGATGGAGGGAACGGCCGGCATGCTGAGCGGCGACTCAGCTCAGCAGGATGGAGGCTGGCAGGATCTCTATCTCGGGATCCCGGGCCTGCGCATCGCCGGAGGCACCGACGAGATCCTGCGCAACATCATCTCGGAGCGCGTCCTCGGGCTTCCGCCCGAAGCACGCGCCGACAAGGGAATC
>CBDUYG010000052.1:0-12036 GCA_965371385.1 uncultured Myxococcales bacterium
CCCGGGCACGACCCCCAGCACCGCCAGACACCCGGGCGAAGCCGAGAACCCGATCGTCCGTAATAGCTCGCCATGATCCGCCTCTGTCTGCGGCTGAGGCAGCAGCATCGTCCCGATCACACAGGTAATCCACGCCCAGCCAACCCACCCCACCATCACCGCCGCCGCGGTCACCGCGACCCCGGCCAACCCGGCGTTCTCGATCCCCCCGATCCCCGCGCCGAGCGCCGCAAGCAGAACCACTACGGCCGCCTGGGGCATCGCTCGCTTGTCGTGCTCCACCTCTTCATACAGGGACGCGTCGAGCGCGGCAGCTCGCACCATACGCATCACGAAAGGCGTACGTTTCGTCGCCTTACCATGCGCATCGCTCATGCCATGTGTATCGCTCATGGCTGTGGACCCTCCTGGGCATTGATCCAGTCGCGGGTTTCCCGAATCGACTGCTTCATCTTCTTGCGTGTGAGCGCGTCCTGCATCCGCTGCGGCAGTGCGGCACCGACGTCGACCCGGGTGCCATAGAGGGCGAGGGTCCGCTCGCCCTCACGCAATTCTACGTCGCTTGCCACCTCCGAGGAAGAGCCGGGATCGGCCGCCGCGAGGGGGTGGAGCTCCCAATAGCCCCGCGCGTCCTTCAGATCGTTGTCGTACTCCGAATCGAGTTGCCACCAGATGCGTGATTCCTCGCGCTTGAATCGATAATGGATGCGATAGCGCAGGCGGGTGAAGAGGATTTTGAGCTCGTAGTGGACGATGCTTTCCTCCTCGGAGCTCAGGACGGGGCGCATTTCGTCCGCGTGATGGAGGTACTCGCTCTGGTGTTGGGTCTGCGAGAGCAGCTCCAGGACTTGCGACCGCGGTGCATCAAAGATCACGAGCGCTTGGACGAGTCCGGGGCAGAAGCGGGCGGGGAGCGTCCTGGACGGCGCGTAGTAACGCCCCTGGGAGAGGAGCTCCGCCGCGGCCTCCTCCGGAAGCATCCGAATGAACTCGTCGCCGCTGTCGAAAGTGACCACCGGGGCCGGCTCGAAATCACATTCGATCAGGGCCGGCACTTCCAGAGCGGACGCTTCGTCGGCCCGAGCAGGAGCGAGCGTGAAGAAGAGAATCGAACTGAGGATGAGCCGACCCAGCATGCAGCCAAAAGGCTAGCATCGAGCTGAGACGCGACGACGGTCGAGCCGCTATCCTGCGCCCATGAGCCCGGGGCAACCTGCCGTACTCCTGGTCGCCTTTGCGTCGGGCGTCGCAGCGCTTCTCTATCAGGTCGTATGGCTGCGCTGGTTCCAGATCCTCTTCGGGAGCACCGCATACGCGGCCTCGGCGACCCTGTGCGCCTTCTTCACCGGACTCGCGATCGGCGCCGTGGTCTTCGGCCACATCGCGAGCCGATCCTCGCGCCCCCTCGTCGTCTACGCCGGAATCGAGCTCGCAGCCGGGGCTCTCGCGCTCGCCGTGCCCTGGGTCTTCGGGCTCTATGATTTCATCTATCCGGGGCTCTACGAGGGGTTGGCCGAGCACCGCGCGGCCTTCACCGCCGTCAAGTTCGGCCTGGCGATGGTGATGATGCTGCCGGTGTCCTTCCTCCTGGGCGGGACCTTTCCCCTGCTCGCCAGCAGCTACGTGGCGGATGTTTCGAGGCTGGGACGCTCCGGTGGGCTGCTCTACGCGATCAACACCTTCGGGGCGGCGCTGGGGAGCGGCCTCGGCGCTCTCTGGCTGCCGGATCGGGTGGGGGTCGTGGCCACCTACGGGATCGCGATCGGGCTCTCGCTGTCGGCGGCGGCGATGGCCTTCGCGCTCTCCCGAGCGAGTAATGCCCCCTCCGCCGCGCCGGCTCCCGTGTCGCCGCTCGGCGACGACGCAGAGGAGGTGAGGCGAAGCTCGCGCGAGCTTCGCTTCGTCGCCTTCGCCTCGGGCTTCGGAACCCTGGCGCTCGAGGTGCTCTTGATTCACGCGATCGCCCAGCTGCTCGATCACTCGGTCTACTCCCACGGAGCGGTGCTCGTCGTGGTGCTGCTCTGCCTCGCGACGGGGGCGGGGCTGGTCTCACTCACGAGCGGGCTGATCCCTGCGCCGCGCCTGCTCGTCGCAGCCTTGATCGTGGAGTGCCTGCTGCTGCTGGCGTTGCCCGGGCAGTTTGCCGGCTTCGAGCTCGCGGCGGAGGGGGGGCGAGCCGTGGCGGGTCTGCGGACCGCCATCCTCCTTGGCGGGCCGGCCATGCTGATCGGGGCGCTCGTCCTTCCCCTGACCTTTCGCCTCTCGCGCGGCGGCTCGGTCGGTGAGCAGACGGGGGGGCTCCTCTCCGCCAACACCGCGGGCGGAATCCTCGGGTCCCTGGCCGCCGGCTTCGTCCTGCTGGAGTCCTTCGGGATATGGCCCTCGATCGCGATCGTGGGGCTCGGTTACGGCGCGGCCGCGGTCGCGTTTCTGGGCTCACCGGCCCAGCGGGTCAGGCGCGCCGCGCTCCTCGCCGTGGCCATCGTCGCGATCCTCTCGAGCTCGATCAATCCGTGGCAGCTTCCCCGGGTTGCGCTCGGGCCGGGAGACCGCCTCGTCGATCTGCGCGAGGGAGCGCACGGGGTGGTGAGCGTGATCGACAAGGGCCCCAATCGGCTGATGAAGATCGACAACCACTACACCCTCTCGGGCGCGGGCCCGCTCGGCGCGCGCAAGGAGCGAACCGGACACATTCCCCTGCTCCTGCATCCCGAGCCGAGGCGGGTCGCCTTCATCGGCTCGGCCACCGGGCATACCTCGGGGGCGGCGGTCGTGCATCCCGTCGAAGAGATCGTCCTGGTCGAGATCGTGCCCGAGGTGCAGGAGCTGGCTGCCCAGCACTTCGCGAAGAGCAATCGCGGAGTGCATCACGACCCGCGAACCCGGCTCGTCGTCGAAGACGGCCGCAATCACATGCGCGCGACCGACGAGTTCTTCGACGTGATCGTCGCCGATCTCTTCTCGCCCTGGCGGCCCGGGGTGGGGTCCCTCTACACACGAGAGCACTTCGAGGCCGTCCGCCGGCGGCTCGCACCCGGGGGTCTCTTCTGCCAGTGGCTCCCCGCCTACCAGCATCGCCGGCAGACCTTCGAGTCGATCGCCGCCACCTTTCTCCAGGTCTTTCCGAACGCGACCGTATGGAGGGGTGACTTCTACCGAACCCTGCCGCGGGTGGCCTTGATCGGATTCGAGGGGGAGCCGCCTTCGGTAGCGCAGGTGAACGATCGTGTTCGCGCCCTGGCGAGGAGGGGAGTCCCGGATCGCTGGGTGGTGCGGCCGCGAGGGTTCTGGATGCTCTACGTTGGCCCCCTTGCCGCCATCGCGCCGAGCCTCTCGCGCACACCCCTCAACAGCGATGCGCGACCGCGCTTCGAGTACCTGGCCGGTCGATCGAGCCCCTTCGAGATTCACGAGTTCCTCGCTCGCGGCTGGCCGCGAATCAGCGACCGCCTGCTCGCGGGCGCGCGCATCGACAAGACCTTCGAGGCCGCAATGCCATCGGTGGAGGATGGCGCCGAGCTGGTGCGTCTGAACGCACTGCACCTCGCCGGCCGGGAAGAGGCCTTCCGACTGCGCCTGGCGCGCCTGCGCGAGCGGCTTCCGGTGGCATTGATCGAGCGCCCGGACCCCACGGTGGCGGAGATGTGGGCGCCCTGACGGGCCGGCGTTCGGGCTGCCGGAGAGGGTGCTGAGGGACTACAATCCCTGGCTCCACGAGGAACTCGGCAGGATCGCCCGGTCTGCGGCGTGGTCGATCCACGACAGAGCGAGTGCGAATACGAGGTCCGAGTTGCTCGAATGCCAGGGCCGGCGCGACATTTCGTCACGCCTGTCGATCGGAGTGCGTTCTGCCGGCGAAAGAGTTTCTTTGGGAGGCCACCGATTCGCTCCCAGCGCATCGAATTGCGGCATTCCTCGCCTGCTTTGTATTGCCTACTGTGTCGCCGATTCGATTCCGGAGCGTGGGACCGAGCGGGTTCCACGGTTGTGTCCCGGCGTCGCCTCCGACGACTCCGATCCGAATCGGCCGCCATCCAAGCATCAAGAGAAGCATCGGAACAAGCATCAAGAGAAGCATCAGGACGAGCAACCTCTGCTGGGGTGTCCAGAGGGGACGTCACATCCTCGAACGCCAAGCGCGAAGGCCAGGACATGAACACGACGTCTGAAACGAACTACAACTATCGCGTCGTTCGACAATTCACGATCATGACGATCGTCTGGGGCATCGTCGGGATGCTGGTCGGTGTCGTACTCGCGGCTCAGCTCGCATGGCCCGAGCTCAACTTCGACATTCCCTATCTCAGCTACGGACGCCTGCGCCCTCTGCACACGAACGCGGTGATCTTCGCCTTCGGCGGCTGCGCGCTCTTCGGAACCTCCTTCTATGTGGTGCAGCGTACCTGCCAGGTGCGGCTCATCTCCGACAAGCTCGCAGCGTTCGTCTTCTGGGGCTGGCAGCTCGTCATCGTCGCGGCCGTCATCACTCTTCCCCTGGGCCTCACGACTTCGAAAGAGTACGCCGAGCTCGAGTGGCCGATCGACATCCTGATCACGATCGTCTGGGTCGCCTATGCGGTGTGCTTCTTCGGCACCATCGTGAAGCGAAAGACGTCCCACATCTACGTCGCCAACTGGTTCTATGGCGGCTTCATCCTCACCGTCGCAGTGCTCCACATCGTGAACAGTCTCGAGGTTCCGGTCGGCCCGTGGAAGTCGTACTCGATCTACGCCGGCGCCGTGGATGCGATGGTGCAGTGGTGGTACGGACACAACGCGGTGGGCTTCTTCCTGACCGCGGGCTTCCTGGGCATGATGTACTACTTCGTTCCCAAGCAGGCGGGGCGGCCGATCTACTCCTACCGGCTCTCGGTCGTCCACTTCTGGTCCCTGATCGCCGTCTACATGTGGGCCGGGCCGCATCACCTCCACTACACCGCACTGCCCGACTGGGCCCAATCGATCGGCGTGGCCTTCTCGCTGATCCTGCTGGCGCCCTCGTGGGGGGGGATGATCAACGGTGTCATGACCCTCTCCGGGGCATGGGACAAGCTTCGGGACGATCCGATCATCCGCTTCATGATCGTCTCCCTCTCCTTCTACGGCATGTCGACCTTCGAGGGGCCGATGATGTCGATCAAGACCGTGAACGCGCTCTCGCATTACACGGATTGGACGATCGGTCACGTTCACTCGGGCGCTCTGGGCTGGGTCGCGATGATGACGATCGGGTCCACCTATGCGCTCCTGCCCCGGCTCTACGGGCTGAAGGAGATGTACAGCATCCAGCTCATCAACCTGCACTTCTGGCTCGCGACCCTGGGTGTCGTCTTCTACGCGGCTTCGATGTGGATCGCCGGCGTGATGCAGGGGCTGATGTGGAGAGCCGTGAACGAGGACGGAACCCTGACCTACAGCTTTGTCGAAGCCCTCGAGGCGACCTGGCCCTACTACGTGGGCCGTCTCTTCGGGGGGGGCATGTTCTTCGTGGGCATGTTGTTCATGGCCTACAACGCAACCATGACGATCCGCGCGAGCTCGCCCGAGGCCGCCGCGGACGCCCAGCGGGCATAGAGGGGACGAGTCATGAATCACGATGTAGTCGAGAAGAATATCGGGTTGATGGTGGTGCTGATCGTCGCCGTGATCAGCCTGGGCGGACTGGCTGAAATCGTTCCCCTGATGTTTCAGGATGTCGTAAACGAGCCGATCGAGGGGCTCGAGCCTCTCGGTGCGCTCGAGCTCGAGGGCCGGGATCTCTATATCCGGGAGGGCTGCGTGGGCTGCCACTCCCAGATGATCCGGGCCTTGCGCGCCGAGACCGAGCGCTATGGCCACTACTCGGTGGCGGGGGAGTTCGTCTACGACCATCCCTTCCTGTGGGGCTCGAAGCGGACGGGTCCCGATCTGGCTCGCGTGGGTCGTCGCTACAGCGACGACTGGCATCGCGAGCATCTGATGAATCCGCGCAGCGTGGTGCCCGAATCGAACATGCCCGGCTTTCCCTGGCTCGCGAAGAACGTGCTGGACGGCAAGCGGACGGCGGCCAAGATGAAGGGGCTTCGCAGCGTCGGCGTGCCCTATACGGACGAGCAGATCGAGGGAGCCGAAGCGGTGGTCGCGGGAAAGCTCGAGATGGAAGCGATGATCGCGTATCTGCAACAGCTGGGGACCCACCTCACGGCAAGGCGGTAGGCACGATGGATCTCGGAGAATTTCGCGGTTGGATCACGGTCGTCACCCTGCTCACCTTTCTCGGCATCTGCTGGTGGGCCTATCGCTCGGGGAATCGCCAGCGCTTCGAGCAGGACGCGTTGCTGCCCTTCCTGGACGATCCCGATGCGCTCGAACCGGGTGGCGAGACGGCGGAGGCAGGCGGGGTCGAATCGGTGGGAACTGCCCGGAGCGCGAGGAGTCACGATCATGAGTAGTGGATGGAGCTGGTTCGTCATCTTCATCGTCGTCATCAGCATCGCGGGCAATGCGTGGCTGCTGGCTGCGAACCGCAGGGCCCGGATCGGGGAGACGAAGTCCGGCGAAACCCTGGGGCACAGCTTCGACGGTCTCGAGGAGCTCAACAATCCGCTCCCGGCCTGGTGGGTCTGGCTCTTCGTCAGCACCATCGTCTTCGCTATCGTGTATCTCGTTCTCTATCCCGGCCTGGGGAACTGGCCGGGTCTCCTGGGATGGACCTCATCGGGTCAGCTCGAGGCCGAGTCTGCCGTGGCGCAGAAAAAATACGGCCCGATCTTCGAGGGTTACTTCGTCACCCCGATCCCGGATCTGCTGGGGGACCAGCGCGCCCTGGATATGGGGGCACGCCTCTTCGCGAACAACTGTGCGACGTGTCATGGCTCCGATGCCCAGGGCGGAGCCGGCTATCCCAACCTGACGGATCGGGATTGGCTCTATGGCGGCGATCCCGACACCATCGTGAAGACGATCACATACGGACGGATCGGCAACATGCCCGGCATGGGTGCGATACTGAACGAGCAGGGCGTCAAGGACATGGCGCAATACGTCCTGAGCCTGAGTGGGCGCGAGCACGATGCGGAGCAGGCGGCCGCGGCGGCTCCGCAGTTCGCCCAGATTTGTGCGGTGTGCCACGGACAGGATGCCACGGGGAATCACGCGATCGGTGCGCCGAACCTCACCGACGATATATGGCTCCACCGTGGACGACTCGAGGACATCGAGTACCAGATCACCAACGGGCGAATCAATCAGATGCCCGCCCACGAGAACATCCTGAGCAAGGAAAGGATCCACCTGCTGGCCCTCCACGTCTACAGCCTCTCGAATTCCGACTAGCGGGAGGTTTGCGAGGGCGCTTCGGCGCGCCCGAGGCTCGGCAGGCGGTTGACGCATGATGACGACCGCAGAGCCCCACGATCCGGTGAGTCCCACTCCGTCCACCCCGCAAGGGGGAGACGGAGGAGGCCCGACCGACATTCGCCTCTATGAAAAATGGAAGAAGATCTACCCCCTCTGGGTGAAGGGGGGCTTCCAGACCTATCGCCGGGTCGTGCTCGTCCTTCTTCTCCTCGTCTTCTACCTGAGCCCCTGGCTCACCTGGAACGGGCAGCCCGCGGTCTGGCTCAATCTGCCCGAACGAAAGTTCGTCTTCCTATCGGCGACCTTCTGGCCCCAGGAGTTCGTGTTTCTCTCCTGGCTGCTGATCATCGCCGCCTTCAGCCTCTTCTTCGTCACGGTGATCGCGGGGCGGATCTGGTGCGGCTGGGCCTGTCCCCAGACGGTCTGGACCCTCTGCTTCGTGTGGATCGAGAAATGGGTCGAGGGTGACCGTAACCAGCGGATGAAGCTCGATCGGGGCCCCTGGAACCTCCACCGGGTCAGCCTCAAGTCGATCAAATACGCGCTCTGGCTGGCTCTCGCGGGCTCGATCGCGGTGACCTTCGTGGGCTACTTCGTGCCGATTCGCGTCCTGATCCCCAAGATCCTCCACTTCGATCTGCTGCCCTGGGAGCAGTTCTGGCTCGCCTTCCCGACCTTCATCAGCTTCATGATGTCGGGCGTCCTGCGCGAGCAGGTCTGCTTCCACATGTGCCCCTATGCCCGTTTCCAGAGCGTGATGTTCGACCGCGATACGCTCATCATCAGCTATGACGAGGAGCGCGGCGACCCTCGCGGCTCCCGGCCGCGCGGCTCCGATGCTGCCGAGCGCGGACAGGGCTCGTGCATCAACTGCCAGCTCTGCGTGAGCGTCTGCCCGACCGGGATCGACATCCGCGATGGACTGCAATATCAGTGCATCGGTTGTGCGGCCTGCATCGACGTTTGCAACGACGTGATGGAGAAGATGGGTGACGCGCCCGACCTGATTCGTTACAGCTCCGAGCACCAGGACCATCACGAGGGGAGGGCGGTCATCCGCCCCCGGCTGATCGGCTACGGAGCGGTGCTGATGGCCATGGTCGTAGCGTTCACCTGGTCTCTCGCACATCGGATTCCCCTGGGCCTCGACATCATTCGCGATCGCAACCGCCTCTACCGCGAGCATTGGGATGGCTCGGTGGAGAACGTCTACACGCTGAAGATCATGAACCGTGAGCAGCAAGATCGGATCTATCGGGTGAGCGCCAGCGGGGATCTCCCCGTCGAGCTCAAGACGAAGGACGGCTCGAGCGACGTCCATGTCGCCGCGGGAGCCCTGCTCTCGATTCCCGTTCGCCTCGTGGCGTCGCCCGATCCGGATACGGAGCACAACTCTGCCGTCGAGTTCAGCGTGGAGACGACGGATGAGCCTCACTATCGCGTCGAGCAGGAGAGCCGCTTCATCGTGCCTCGCTCGCGCGAGAGCGGTTCGTAGTCGTGGCGGCCACAAGCACCCGGCCGGGCCCGGGTCTGCCCTGGTATCGCTACTTCTGGCCGTGGGTGATCGTGGTGCTGCTGAGTACCACGGTCGTGGCGGGACTCTCGACCGTTGTGATCGCCTTCAAGTATCAGGACTCCCTCGTTCGCGACGACTGGTACAAGGACGGCACCGCGATCAATCGCCGCTTCGAGCGGGAGCGCTACGCCGCGAGCCTCGGCCTGAGTGCGAGTCTTCAGCTGGATCCTCGAGCGGGTGTCGTTCGCCTCGAGCTCTTCGGTCCGGGCTCCGAGATTCCCGAGTCCCTCTCGCTCGAGCTCAGTCACGCGACTCAATCCGCACGGGACCTCAGCCTGGTGCTCGACCGCAGGGAGCCCGGCGTCTATCAGGCGAAGGCCGAGAAGCTCGGGGCAGGCCGCTGGTACGCAAGCCTCGAGCCCTCGCCCCTGGGAGCCGAAGGCCGGGATCTGGCGCGCTGGAGGCTCTCGCGGTCGATCACTCTGCCGAGCGCCGCACCGATCGCCTTCGGCGAGCCGAAGTGAACGCGGCGGCGTCGGCCCCCGGGCTCGAAGCGCCTTGCCTTCACTGCGGTCTGCCGATCCCCCCCGGAGTCGACCTCAGCGTGGAGTATGAGGGAGAGCCGAGGCCGGTCTGCTGCGCCGGCTGCCTGGCGGTCTGCGAGCTGATCCTCGGCGGCGGCTTCTCGGCCTACTACGTGAGGCGCGATGGCTGGGGCGCGAAGCAGGACGAGGACGATTCCCGCGCGCTCAGGGAAGCGCGCATCTACGACGATCCCGAGATCCAGCGCGACTTCGTGCGCCGATCGGGCGACCTGCTCGAAGCCACCCTCGCGATCGAAGGGATGCACTGCGCCGCCTGTGCGTGGCTGATCGAGCGACACCTCGGCTCGATGCCCGGCGTCCTGACGGTGCAGGTGAACCTCGCGAGCCAGCGCGCTCGGATCGTCTGGAATCCCGAAGTGACGCAGCTCAGTCGTCTCTTCCAGGCGATTCATGCCCTCGGCTACCGAGCGCGACCTTTTCTGCCCGATCGCGAAGAGGAGCGCATGCGCGAGGAGCAGCGCCGAGCCCTGCGTCGCCTGGGGGTGGCCGGCCTCGGCATGGCCCAGGTGATGATGTTCGCCATTGCCCTCTATGCGGGAGAGCTCTCGGAATCGGGGATGGAGGCCGTCTACCGCAGCTTCCTGCGCTGGTCGAGCCTCGTCGTAGCCGGAATCGTCGTCGCCTACTCGGCGCGTCCCTTCTTCGCAGGGGCCCTGCGCGATCTGCGCCTGGGCGCTCCCGGAATGGACGTGCCGGTCGCCCTGGCGATCGGCATCGCCTTTGCCGCCAGCGCCTGGGCGACGGTCACGAGCAGCGGCGAGGTCTACTTCGACGCCGTCTGCATGTTCACCTTCTTTCTCGGGCTCGGGCGCTTCCTCGAGATGCGGATCCGCCAGCGCAGCCAGTCCCAGCTTCGGGCTTCTTTGTGCCGACTACCCGAGACGGCCCGGCGCCTGGGGGAGACGGGAGAAGAGGTGATCCCGGCGCGTGCGCTCGAGATCGGAGATCGCGTACTGGTTCGGCCCGGAGAGACCTTCCCCGCCGATGGGCGCGTGCTCGAGGGCGAGAGCTCGGCGAACGAGGCGCTCTTGACCGGCGAGGCGGCGCCCCGGGCCAAGCGGTTCGCCGACCGCGTGATCGGCGGAAGCCAGAACATCGCTGCTCCCCTGGTGATCCGGGTCGAGCGAACGGGAGCCGAGAGCACCCTCGCGATGATCGCGGCACTCCTCGATCGCGCCCAGGCGGAAAAGCCCGCCGCCCAGCGCGCGGCGGATCGCTGGGCGCGCATCTTCGTGGCGGCGGTGATCGTCGTTTCCATCGGAGTTGGAGCCGCATGGTGGCTCGTATCCCCCGCGGATGCCCTCTGGGTCGTGCTCTCGGTGCTGGTCGTCACCTGCCCCTGCGCCCTCTCTCTCGCGACCCCGGCCGCCCTGGCCTCTGCAACCCATGCCCTCACGAACGAAGGCTTCCTGGTCACCGGGGGGCATGTGCTCGAGACGCTCGCGCGTGCAACCCACGTCGTCTTCGACAAGACCGGCACCCTCACCGAGAGCGGCCTGCAGCTCGCTCATCGGGTCGCGGTGAACGGACATTCCGCCGACGAGGCGTTCGCAACCGCCCGCGCGCTCGAAGAGCGCTCCGAGCATCCCATCGCCCGGGCGTTCAACGAGCCGACCCGCTCCCTGCCCGAAGGGGAGGGGTGCGAGCGGTTGCCCATCCCCGTCGAGATCAAGGATCACTCGACCATCCCGAATCAAGGTGTTTCCGGTCGCCGTGCCGGGCGGCGCCTGCGCCTGGGACGGCCGGAGTGGGCGGCCGAGCTCTACCTTCCCGCCGGCGAGGCGGCCAAGCTCCAGGCTCCGCTGCTCGCGAACGATGCGCAGGGACGCGGAGTGAGCTGGCTGCTGCTCGCCGACGAGCGCGAAGCGGTCGCGTGGTTCGGGCTCGAAGGTCGGGTCCGGCCCGGGGCGCTCGAGACGGTCGAGTGGCTGCGCGAATCGGGTCTCAGCGTCTCCCTCCTGAGTGGAGATCCCTCCCGGGACGCGGTGCGGGAGCTGGCGGTCAGTCTCGGCATCGAGGACTACGTTGCGGGCGCCTCGCCCGAGGAGAAGCTGCGCAAGGTCGAAGAGCTGGAGCGTGCCGGTGCGGTGGTGGTCGCGGTCGGGGATGGGGTGAACGATGCCCCTCTGCTCGGCCGCGCCGATGTCTCGATCGCGATGGGGGGAGGGACCGACCTCACCCGCATCAGCGCGGATGCGGTGCTGCTGGGCAATCGCCTGGCGGCCCTGCCCGGGGCGATCCTGCAGTCTCGCCGGACCCGTCGCATCATTCGCCAGAATCTCGCCTGGGCCGTGGTCTACAACCTCGCGGTGCTTCCCCTCGCGGCATTCGGCTACGTGCCCCCGTATCTCGCGGCCATCGGGATGTCGGCCAGCTCGCTGGGAGTCGTTGCCAATGCCCTGCGCCTGGGCCGGGTTCCGGGCGAGCGATGAGCATCATCTTCGTCTTGATTCCCTTGGGACTTCTGCTGCTCGCGATCGCGGTCGGGGCCTTCATCTGGGCCGTCAACAACGATCAATTCGACGACCTCGATCGCGCGGGCGAGAGCATTCTCTTCGACGACGACGAAGGTCGAGC